>NZ_JBEOMB010000063.1:0-18245 GCF_046000175.1 Rhodoplanes sp. SY1 | reverse complement strand
TTTGTCGTGTCGCCTGACATCTGGTGGACGGTTCCCCTGGTCCAGGGCCGCCCAAGGTCGGTGGAAATACCCCGTCGGTTGAGATCAGCCGCAATCTCGCTCTCGCTGTATTCCTGATGGACAAACGCCCGGTAGATCTCGCAGACTAGATCGACTTCCTCGGCGGGGCCGAGCGTCAAGATCACGCGGTCAGTCTGGAGGCTCTTATGCTCGCCGCGCTCAAGACAGCCCTTGATAGCGCCGTGCTCATCAATGAGCGTTCGCCGTAGACCAAAGCCTGCCGGGCCGCCCTGACGATACCCTTTCTCGATCAGGCGCCCCTGGCCGGCGAACACCTTGACGGAAAGCTCCCGGCTATATTCGCCGGCCATCGCGCTCTTCACACCCTTGATAATAGCCGCGATGGGGCTTCCGTCATTCTCGAACTGCTCGGCGCAGTATTGGACACGAACGCTGGCTCGCTTGCAGAGGTATTCGTAGTAAGCGCTCTCGTCCGTGTCCTGAAAACGCCCCCAGCGGCTCACATCGTAAACGAGGATCATCTCGAAAACGGCTCGACCCTCCACGACGTCCGAAATCAGCCGCTTGAACGCATCGCGACCATCGACGCTGAGTCCGCTTTTTCCCTCGTCGGCGTAGGTGCAGACGATCTCGATTCCACGGGACTGGGCATATTGCTTAATCGCGTCGGATTGGTTTTCTGTCGAATACTTTTGATGGTCCGTGGACATGCGGACGTATTCGGCAGCCCGAAGGGGCCGCTCCGGCTGCCCTGGCGGATCATCGTCGTAAAGCCTCCGGTTCATCTCATCACGTCCTCCTGAGCCCGACTACGGCAGTCCGAGCGGCCTGCCACAGCAGCGCATGGCGGGCCTCTACCGCCTCTCCGCAATGGAATTGGAACAGTCTAGCTGCGGAGCGAACGGAAGATGTTGCCGAAAAAGGGCAGGAAATCACCGCTATGGAATGGTGTCCTCGTCGGGCGCGAGATTTACGCGCACACCATCGCCGAACTGCTACGCAAGGAGCATGGCGACAGCCACCGTGCGATCAAGCAGCTCATGCGCCAGACCGACGCGAGCGAGAGGACCGTCAAGCATTGGCTCTCCGGGCAGCACAGGCCGGACACGGTGTATTTCCTGCGTCTCGTGGTTTCGTCGGCTGTCATCAGGGCCTTCTTTCTCGGCCTGATCGAAAGCCCCGCGGAGGCATCGCCGACCGATCCGGTGGATCGAGTGGCGCTTGCGAAAGCCCGCGGAGCCTATGCGGCTGGCGAGATCGCCGGCGGACGACCGGCAACAAGCGGATCGAAAAATGACCCTAATCGTGTCCCTGAACGTGACCCTATAAATGTCCCTGATCGGGCAGAACTCAATGAGCGACAGCGTTGGTTCCTGGATCGAGTCGCGGAAGGCCGATGCGACGCTAAAGAGATCGCAACGACTTGGTCCGTGAGCATGAAAACCGCGCGCCGGGACATCGCCACGCTCAAGGTGGCAGGGCTCATATGCTACGTCGGGTCGCGCCGGAAGGGGCGGTATCGCCATCTGTAATATGAAGCAGGGAGTGCCGTGGGCGTGCCAGCGTGAATTTGGCACGCTACCGGCCGCCGATTCCCCTCCATGGTTCGCTTTATTCCGAGCCTCCCTGCGCCCGAATAGCGCGAAACACGGAGGTTCCCATGCAAGCGCAACGTCCGCGCGACAGAAAGGGACGGTCACGCCGGCCGATCCCGCGAGCGCTTCCCAACGATCTCTACGATTACGCCGATGATCGCGCACAGATCGCGCCGCGCCTTCGCCGGGCGCCATCGCCTCGCATCTACCATGTCGAGAACCTGCCCGTCACCGACGACTGGCCCGAGGACGTTCCGGTTACGGAAGCCGAAATTGATGTCTTCGAGCGCTATTTCGGCGACCTGCTCGACCGGCTGTTCGGCCTCGCCGGGATGGACCGAAAAGACCTGATGTTGTTATCTACTGATGATAACAATAGGCCATGAGCGAGGATCGCGACCCGAGCCTCGACACGCTACTGGACCTCGACGGTCAGGTTCTCGTTGTCGATCCCGAAGGCGGCCATTGGGTGAAGTTTGTCGTCACCCGCGTTCCGGTTTCGCCGGGAAAGCCGCATGGTCTCGATTACTCGCTCACGCTTCACGGGCCTTCGGGCGAACGGCTGGTCGGCTTCGATAACGCCCATCCGGTCGGCCGAGGCAGGCACGGCGAGCCGATGGATCATCGGCTTCGCTTCCAGACCGTGAAGCCATACGCCTACGAGGACGCGGCCACGCTGCTGGCCGACTTCTGGCAGGCGGAGGACGCGGTGTTGAAGGAGCGAGGCGTATTATGACCACCCTGAAGGTCGGGATTGCCGACTACGAGGGGGTGAAGGCCCGCACCATGCGGATCGCGCGCGGCGAGGAAAAGCCCGCCGCCGGTGATCCGAAAGTGTGGTTCACCTCCATGGAATCCTTCGCGCAGATTCTCTCCACCGGAAATCAGGAGCTGCTTCGCGTCATCTCCGAACAGGCTCCGGCTTCGCTGGAGGAACTGTCGCAGATGACCGGCCGCGCCAAATCCAACCTGTCGCGCACGCTCAAGACCATGGCGGGCTACGGCCTGGTCAGTATGGAGAAAGGTCAGGGCCTCCGACTGGTCCCGAAGGTTGCGCACGACCGCGTGGAGCTGGTGTTGTCGCTCGCCGGAAAAGCACCCCGCAAAGCAGCAGGAGGCCGGCGATGAACAAGCACACTCTGGACGTTGCCCAGCGTGCCGCCCTCTACCTGCGTGTCTCGACGGCGCGGAAGGCTGAGCATGACGTGTCGATTCCCGACCAGAAGCGGCAGGGCGAAGCCTGGTGCGTCTCGCGGGGCTATGAACCGGTCGAGACTTTCGTGGAGCCCGGTGCAACCGCCACCAATGACCGGCGCCCGGAGTTTCAGCGGATGATCGAGGCGGGCACCTCGAAGCCCGCGCCCTTCGACGTGGTGATCGTCCATTCGTTCAGCCGCTTTTTCCGCGATGCCTTCGATATGGATTCTACGTCCGCAAGCTGGCGAAGAACGGCGTGAGGCTGGTCTCGATCACCCAGGAGATGGGCGACGATCCCATGCACACCATGATGCGGCAGATCATGGCGTTGTTCGACGAATACCAGTCGAAAGAGAACGCCAAGCATGTCCTCCGTGCCATGAATGAGAATGCGCCCGGCAAGGTTTCTGGAACGGTGCGCTTCCGCCGATCGGCTATCGCATCGTCGCGGCCGAGCAGCGTGGATCGAAGACCAAGAAGAAGCTGGAAATCGACCCGCTGCACGCCGACACCGTGCGGCTGATCTACCGGCTGTTTCTTGAAGGAGACGGCAATCACGGTGCGATGGGCGTCAAGGCCATCACCTGCTATCTCAACGAACGCCACATCTTCACCCGTGACGGCGGGCGCTGGGGTCTCGCGCAAATCCACACGATCCTGACTCGCACAACCTACATCGGCGAGCACAGGTTCAACACCCGCTCGCACAAGGACCGGGAGAAGAAGCCCGAGGCCGAGGTCGCTGTCATGGCCGTGCCGCCCCTGATCGACCGGGAGACCTTCGACGCCGTGCAGGCGAGTTTGAAGACCCGCCAGCCCATGGTGACGCCGGCCCGCGTCACCAGCGGCCCGACGCTGCTGACCGGCATCTGTTTCTGCGCCAAGTGCGGAGGCGCGATGACGCTGCGTACCGGCAAGGGCAGCACGGGCAGCTTGTATCGCTACTACACCTGCTCGACCCAGGCCCGGCAGGGCAAGACGGGCTGCAAGGGCCGCTCGATCCCCATGGACAAGCTCGACGAGCTTGTGGCGTGTCACATGGAGGAACGCTTGCTTCAGCCCAAGCGGCTGAAAACCATCCTCGCCGGTCTTCTCGACCGCCGCGAGGACCGCTTGGAGCGCCGCCGTGAACACCTCGCCGAACTTCAAAAGCGCATCACCGAGACCGATCAGCGGATCAACCGGCTCTTTGACGCCATCGAATCCGGCATGGTCGATAAGGACGACGCGATGGCGAAAGAGCGCATCGCCGGCGGTCAGGCCATCAGCCTCGACATGATCGGCGACTTTTCCCGCACTGCCCGCGCCGGGCTGCGCCTCGAAGGCGGCGGCTATCGGCGGGATCACCTACGGGCGTTCGCCCAGCGCGTCGAGGTCGCGGACGACGAAATTCGCATCATGGGGTCGAAATCGGAACTGCTCCGCGCCGTGGTGCCGCTTCCAGCGTGGATTCGGCGGCGTTCGGCGTTCGCAGTTCTGTACTGAAATGGCGCACCCGACACGATTCGAACGTGTGGCCTTCGCCTTCGGAGGGCGACGCTCTATCCAGCTGAGCTACGGGTGCATCCTGCTTACGCGGTGCTTACGCGAAATTCTTGCGACTTTTAAGGGCTGGACACCCTTCACGCAAGTCGTTGCATTCCAAGTCTCTTTCGGTCTCCTCTTCTGCATTGACGGGCTTGACACGAGCCTTCGGAGGGCAACGCTCTATCCAGCTGAGCTACGGGCGCCTGGGGCCTGGATAGCCGATCGGGCCGGACCGGGCAAGCGGGCTGCGGACGGGTCTGCCCAGGGCCTTCCCATCCCGGCCCGACCGCCCTATGACGCTGCGGCCCCCTCCGACACCCCGAGAAAGACCCGCGGAACCGACCCATGAAAGTCGACGGCAGGCACACTCGCACGATCTGGCTCGAGCCCGACGGCGTCAGGGTCGGCACCATCGACCAGCGGCTGCTGCCGCACCGCTACGTCACGGTGCGGCTCGACACGCTCGCCGACGCGGCCGAGGCGATCCGCTCCATGCTGGTGCGCGGCGCCCCGCTGATCGGCGCGACGGCCGCCTACGGGGTGTGCCTGGCGCTGCGCCAGGATGCCTCCGACGCGGCCCTCGAAGCCGCCTGCGAGACATTGGCAAAAACCCGGCCGACCGCCATCAACCTGCGCTGGGCGCTGGGCGAGATGCTGGCGGCGGTGCGCAATCTTCCGCGCGATCAGCGCGTCGCGGCCGCCTATGCGCGGGCGAACGCGATCGCCGACGAGGACGTCGCCATCAACCAGGCGATCGGCCGCCACGGCCTGGCGATCATCGAGGAGATCGCGAGGCGCAAGGGCGGCGGGCGGGTCGAGATCCTCACCCACTGCAACGCCGGCTGGCTCGCCACCGTCGACGTCGGCACCGCCACGGCGCCGATCTACACGGCGCACGACAAGGGCCTCGACCTTCACGTCTTCGTCGACGAGACGCGGCCGCGCAACCAGGGCGCCTCGCTCACCGCCTGGGAGCTGACCCATCACGGCGTGCCCTGCACCCTGGTCGCCGACAATGCCGGCGGCCACCTGATGCAGCACGGCCAGGTCGACATGGTGATCGTCGGCACCGACCGGGTGACGGCGCAGGGCGACGTCTGCAACAAGATCGGCACCTACCTGAAGGCGCTGGCGGCGCACGACAACGGTGTGCCGTTCTTTGTCGCGCTCCCCTCGCCCACCATCGACTTCGCCGTGTCGGACGGCGTGAAGGAGATCCCGATCGAGGAGCGCGGCGAGGAGGAGGTCACCCTGATGGCCGGCAAGACGGCCGACGGGCGCTTCGAGACGGTGCGAATCGCGCCGGACGGGGTGCGCGCCTCGAACTACGGCTTCGATGTCACCCCGGCGCGCCTGGTCACCGGCCTGATCACCGAGCGCGGCGTGATCGCGCCGACCCGCGAGGCGCTCGCCGCGGCGTTCCCGGAACGGGCGGGCGGGGCGTGAGGCCGCGTGCCCCGGACGCGGTGCAGCGCGCAGCGGTGCACCGCAGAGCCGGGGCCCAGGGGGGCGCAAAGTTGGGTCCCGGTTCTGCGGCGCATCACGCCGCGTCGCGGCGTCCTGCACCGCGCCCGGGACACGAGGCCGTGCCTCGCCTCACCGGCTGGCGCGGTCGAACTGGGCCAGCAGCTCGTTGCCGCGGCGGACCGCCGTCTCGAGCGCCGCGGCGGCCGTCTTCTTGCCGGCGAAGGCCGCCTCCAGCTCCTCCTCGATGACGTCGCGCACCAGGATGAAGGAGCCGAGCCGCAGGCCGCGCGAGTTGTCGGTCGGCGGGTTCAGGGTCAGCTCCTCGATGGCGATGGCGGCGCCCGGGTTGCGGTCGTAGAAGCCCTCCGCCCGCGCGTGCTCCCAGGCCGCCCGCGTCACCGGCAGGTAGCCGGTCGCCTGGTGCCAGCGCGACTGCACCTCGGGCCGCGCCAGATAGGCGAAGAAGCGCGCCGCGCCGCGATACTCGGCGGCCGGGCGGCCGCGCAGCACCCACAGGCTGGCGCCGCCGATCATGGTGTTGCGCGGGGCGCCCGGCACGTCCGGCCAGTAGGGCAGCATGCCGTAGCCGACCTCGAACCTGGCCCGCGCCCGGATGTCGGCGGCGAGCGCCGAGGAGCCGATGAAGATGCCGCACTGGCCGGTGTGCAGCATCGGCTCGGCGGCGGTGCCACGCCCGCCATAGGCGTACACGCCGTTCTTCTGCCAGGCGGCGAGCGCCGCGACGTGGCGGGTCAGCACCGGATTGGCGAGCATCAGCTCGGCCCCCGGCCCGGCGAGGCCGTTGGCGCGCGTGGCGATCGGAACATCGTGAAAGGCCGAGAAATTCTCGATGTTCACCCACGACGGCCAGTGCGTCGAGAAGCCGCACGTGACGCCGGCGAGGCGGAGCCGCCGGGCGACCTCCTCGACCTGCGGCCAGGTCTTCGGCGGCGTCTTGTCGTCGAGCCCGGCGGCGCGGAACAGGTCGCGGTTGAAGTAGAGGATCGGGGTCGAGGCGTTGAACGGGTAGGACAAGAGGTTGCCGGCCGGATCCCGGTAGAAGCCGGCGATCGGCGGCAGGAAGGCGGTCGCGTCGAACGGCTCGCCCATGTCCCGCATCAGCTCGAAGAGCGGATACACGGCCCCGCGGGCGGCCATCATGGTGGCGGTGCCGATCTCGTTGACCTGGACGATCGCCGGGTGGTTCTTGGTGCGCACCGCGAAGATCGCCGCCGCCACGGTCTCGGTGTAGCTGCCCTTGAACACCGGCACGACCCGGACCGCGTCCTGGCCGGCGTTGAAGCCCTCGACGATGCGCTCGATCTGGCGGCCGAGCTCGCCCGCCATGGCGTGCCAGAACTGGACCTCGGTCGTCGCGGCGCGGACCGGCCGGGACGCGCCGGCGACGCCGAGAGTCGCCCCGGCCCCGATCCCGGCCAGCACCCGACGGCGGCTCGGACCCGGCGCGGACCCGTTCGGCGCGGGCGGTATCGACTCCGGCATCGAAAGCACACCCCTGTTCGCGATGAGAGACGCGTCGGCGACGATCCGGGCCGCGCGAGGATGGTCATCCGACCATGGTTTCGCTAAAATTTCGAGCTTTCACGACAACGAGCCTCGACGGTCCGACGACAATTTCCGACGACAAGGCGGTGCAATTTTGTCGCCAGCAGGGATCTTTCGCACCTTGGCTCCGCGCCTCGCCGGCCGGTTTCGCTGCGGGCGTGGCGCGACGGCGTGCCGCGCGCTGTGGGCTGCCGCGACGGCGCTTCTTCTCGCCGCACTGATGACGCCACCCGCGATCGCGCGAGAATTCCGGGTCGCCGACACGCAGGTCGAGGACTATCCGACGGTCCAGGCCGTGCTCCACATGAGCCGGCTGATCGAGGAGCAGACCGGCGGGCGCCACCGCCTGCGGGTGTTCCATTCCCGCCAGCTCGGCGAGGAGCAGGACACCATCGAGCAGACCCGCGCCGGCGCCATCGATCTCAACCGCACCAACGTGGCGCCGATCGGCGCCATCGTGCCGGTCGCCGACGTGCTCGCGATGCCGTTCCTGTTCCGCTCGAAGGCGCATCTGCACAGCGTGCTCGACGGGCCGATCGGCGACGAGATCCTCAAGAGCTTCGAGGCCTACGGCTTTGTCGGCCTGACCTTCTACGATTCGGGCGCCCGCTCGCTCTACACGCGCGACCGCCCGGTGCGCGACATCGCCGACCTGAAGGGCCTGCGCATCCGGGTGCAGCAGTCCGCGCTGATGACCGCGATGATCCGGGCGCTCGGCGCCACCGCCGTGCAGCTTCCCTACGGGCAGGTCGAGACCGGCCTCTCCACCGGCCTGATCGACGGGGCCGAGAACAACTGGCCGTCCTACGTCACCACCGGCCACTACAAGCTCGCGCCCAACTACACGCTCACCGAGCACACCATGAGCCCGGAGGTTCTGGTGATGTCGCTGCGCGCCTGGCAGAGCCTCTCGGCCGACGACCAGGCGATCTTCCGCAGCGCCGCCCGCGCCTCCAACCGGGTGATGCGCGAGCAGTGGAACGCGCTCGAGGAGCGCTCCCGCACCCAGGCGCGCGCCGCCGGGACGACGATCGTCTCCGATTTCGACCGGCGTCCCTTCGTCGACGCGATGGCGCAGGTCTATGCCGGCGTCGGCGACCCGAACCTGCAGCGGCTGATCGCCCGCATCCGGGAAAGCGAGTGACCGTGGCGTCGCCTCCGACGGTGCAGGACGGCGCGGCGATCGACGCCGTCGCGCTGCCGCCGAAACCGGCGGAGCGCCGCCGCCTCGATCTCGTGCGGCTCGTCCGCGCCATCCCGATCCGCTGGCGCATCCTGTCGATCGCGGTGCTCAACACCGGCGTCGTGATCGTGCTGGCCGGTCTGATCTGGAACGGCGCGATGGCGCTGAGCCGCGCCTGGGACGAGGTCCGGGCGGTGCGCGAATCCGACAGCGTGCTGGTGCTGCTGGAGGGCGAGGCCGGACGCCTGCAGAACCTCATCCATCGTTACATCAACGAGCCGAGCCCCGAGATCCTCGCCGAGATCCTGCTGGTGCGCGAGGCCGTGCTGGGCACGCTGCGCAGCCGCAAGCCGGCCGATCCGATGCTGGCGAGCGGCATGGACGGGCTCGCCGCCGTGACCGAGAAGTTCCTCGACGGCTTCGGCGAGCTGCGCGCCGTGCAGACCGCGATCAACCGGCTCTACGACGCCGAGGTGCTGCGCCCGGCCCGCGAGATGGCCGGCCTCTACTCGATCGTCGAGGGCGCGGCCGGGCGGCGCGAGGCGCTGATCTGGCCGGCGCTCGGCAAGTCGCGCGAGGCCTTCACGGCCGCGCTGGTCGGCGCCAACGCCTATTACCTGTCGCTCGATTCGTCGGCGGCCGACGAGGCGCGGCGCAACCTCGAGACGATCGAGCGGACCATCCCGGTGATGTCCGACCTCGCCTCGGACGACATGCAGCGCGCCGCCCTCGAGGCGCTGGGCGGCCGCGCCGCGGCGTTCCGCGACGGCCTCGCCGGGCTGTCGGAGCGGTTCGCCGCCCGCACCCACCTGCTGCGCACCGTCATCGACGGCAACCAGGCCTCGATGATCTCGACCATCGACGCGCTGCAGACCGAGATGCGCGGGCGCGAGGCCCGCGCCCAGGCGACGCTCGACCGCACCCTCAAGGCGATCTATCGCCAGGTCGTGCTCGTGGCGGCAGGCTTTCTGGTCGCCATCATGGCCGGCGCCATGATCGTCACCCGCTCGATCCGCAATCCGCTCAAGGAGCTGATGTCGGCCATGCACGCCATCGTGGCCGGGCATTACGGGCCGGTGATCCGCTCGACCAGCGAGAAGGACGAGATCGGCGCCATGGCGCGCGCCGTCGAGGTGTTCCGCGAGAACGCCATCGCCAAGCGGCAGGCCGAGAACGACCTGCGCGCCGCCAAGGACAATGCCGAGAAGGCGCTCACCGAGCTGCGCGACGCGCAGAAGAGCCTGATCGACGCCGAGAAGCTCGCGGCGCTGGGCGGCCTCGTCGCCGGCGTCGCCCACGAGGTCAACAATCCGGTCGGCATCAGCCTCACGGTCGCCTCCAGCCTGGTGCGCCGCTCCGAGGTGTTCGCCGAGGAGATCGCCAAGGGACCGCTGCGCCGCTCGCGGCTCGACGATTTCGTCGCCGGCACCCGCGACGCCGCCGGCCAGCTGGTCGGCAACCTGCAGCGCGCCGGCGAGCTGATCCAGTCGTTCAAGCAGGTGGCGGTCGACCGCAGCCACGCCGAGCTGCGCGACTTCGACCTGCGCGAGGCGACCGAGCAGATCGCCGCCAGCGTCCGCCCGGTGCTCCGCAAGGCCCAGCTCGCGCTGGTCGTCGAGGTGCCGGACGGCATCGTGATGGACAGCTATCCGGGCTCCTACGGCCAGGTGCTGACCAACCTGTTCCTCAACTCGGTCTCCCACGGCTTCCCGGACGGCCGCACCGGCACGATCGAGGTGCGGGCCCGCCAGCTCGGCCCCGGCCATGTCGAGATCGTCGTCGCCGACGACGGCGTCGGCATGACCGACGACGTTCGCCGGCGCGCTTTCGACCCGTTCTTCACGACGCGACGCGGCCGCGGCGGCACCGGCCTCGGCCTCCACATCATCCACAGCCTGGTGACCCAGAGCCTCGGCGGACGGCTGACGCTCGACACCGCGCTCGGCCACGGCACGACGTTCCGCATGGTGCTGCCCCGTCGGGTGGTTCGCGCGGACGAGCCCGCGGCCGTCCTCCAGACAACGGACCGAGCCCATGGCTGACCAGGACGACATCGTCGACATCGTCGAGGACGGCGACGACGCACCGGCGGCGGCCGGGCCGCGCTGGAAGATCATGATCATCGACGACGAGCCGGCCGTCCACGACGGCACCCGCTTCGCGCTCGCCGACTACGCGCTCAACGGCCAGGGGCTCGAGATGATCTCGGCCTACTCGGCCGAGGAGGGGCGCGCGCTACTCGCGCAGCACCCCGACACGGCCGTGGTGCTGCTCGACGTGATCATGGAAAGCGACACGGCGGGCCTCGATCTCGTCGACCACATCAGGACCGTGCTGCGCAACGAGACGATCCGCATCATCCTGCGCACCGGACAGCCGGGCCAGGCGCCGGAGCGGCGCGTCATCGTCGACTACGACATCAACGACTACAAGGCGAAGACCGAGCTGACCGCCGACAAGCTGTTCACCTCGCTCACCGCGGCGCTGCGCAGCTTCCAGCAGCTCCAGCGCATGGTGGAGACGCGGCGCGGCCTGGAGATCATCGTCGACGCCGCCTCGACGCTCTACGACTTCAAGTCGATCCAGCGGCTCGCCGAGGGCGTGCTGGTGCAGCTCGCCTCGCTGCTCAACGTCGACTGCGACGGCATCCTGGTGTTTCACGAGAACGGCCGCGAGCATCCGGTCTCGGTGCTGGCGGCGGCCGGCTGCTACGTCCGCCATCTCGGCCAGAACGGCGTCGACGCGCTCGATCCCGAGCTGCGGCGGGTGGTCGAGGAGGCGTTCCGGGCGCAAGCCCACCAGTTCGAGCCGGACTGGTCGGTCCTCTACATCCACACCGCGAGCGACCGCGAGGTCGTCGTGGTGCTGCACGTGCGGCGGCCGCTCTCCGAGACCGACCGGACGCTGGTCGAGCTGTTCACCAGCAAGCTGGCGATCGCCTTCGACAACGTGATCCTCTACGAGCAGCTCCAGGAGGCGAACACCCGGCTCGAGGATCGCGTCAACCAGCGCACCCGCGAGCTCTCCTCGGCGAACCGGCGCCTCGCCGCACAGTGGTCGCGGCTGCAGCGCGCCAACGCCTTCAAGAGCGAAATCCTCGGCACCGTCGCGCACGATTTGAGGAATCCGCTCTCGGTGATCATCGGCCGCGCCGAGATCCTGGAGCGCATGGTGTCGAGCCCGGCGTTGACGCCGGAGGCCGCCAAGGCGCAGATCGCCCACATCCACAAGGCCGCCGACCGGGTCGCCGACATGGTCGAGAGCCTGATCGCCGACGCCATGACGGACGCGCTCGACATCACGATCCGGCGCGACCCCGCCGATCTCGCCGCGGTGCTGCGCGACGTCGCCGAGGCGAACCAGCCGCTCGCCGACAAGAAGAGCCAGGTGATCGACGTGTCGATCGAGCCCGGCCCGCCGATCGTCTGCGATGTCGACCGGGTCCGCGAGGCGGTCGACAACCTGGTCAGCAACGCCGTCAAGTACAGCGCCATCGGCGGCCGCATCGAGGTCGGCCTCGCGCACGCGCCGGACGGCGCCCGCATCCGGGTGAAGGATGCGGGGCCGGGCATGACGCCCGAGGACCTCAAGCGCCTCTACGGCCGGTTCCAGCGACTCTCCGCCAAGCCGACCGGCGGCGAGACCTCGATCGGGCTCGGCCTGTCGATCGTCAAGCGCATCGTCGACCTGCACGGCGGCACCATCACGGCGGAGAGCGCCGGCGAGGACCAGGGGACCACGTTCACGCTGCTGCTGCCGGCGAAGCCGCCGGAGGCGGAGGGCGAGCCGGCCGCGACGAAGGGATGAGGCGCGTGCGCGTGCCGCCTCCCGCAACCATTTCGTTAAAGCCGGACCTGTAGGCTCCGGGCAGTCCGGTCCGGAGTTCCGATGCTGTCCCGCGTGATCCTCGCCGTCCTGTCGCTGCTGGTCGCCAGCGTCTGCTCGGCCGCAGTGTCGACGGCCCTGCGGCTGCCGAGCGATCTGACCCCGGCGATCTTCGCGGCTTCGGCCCTGGCCGCCGGGCTGGCGTTCCGCCACCTGCCGCTGGTGAACGCGCGTGAGCCGCTGCACTGGTTCGAGGCGGCGCTGATCGGCTGGGCGGCGCTGCTCGCGGCGCTGCGCCTCGTCCCCTACACGGCGCAGTCGCTGACCGGGCGGCTCGCCGGCGCCGTCCATTTCGACGACAACTGGCATTTTCAGGAGCTGGCGAGCCTCGTCACCAGCGACCGGTTTCCGCCGCTGCTCAACTTCCAGCCCGACACGCACCTGCACTTCTATTACGTCGCCTGGATGCCGGCCGCCGCCGTCGCCGAGCTGTTCCAGCTGCTCGACGTGTCCGCCATCAAGCTGGCCTACGGGATCGGGGCGCTGCTGCTCGACCTGTCGGCGGTGCTGATCGTCGTCGTGTTCCTGCGTCACGTCGTGGCGCCGGGGCGGCGCGGCGCCGCAGTCGTCGCCCTCCTGCTCGCCGGTGCCGTGCCGGACGGCGTCGCCGTGCTGGGACGCTGGGCAACTGCCGTCGCGACCGGGGACGCGCCCCGGGACTGGCTCGCCCATGCCGAATGGTGGCAGGTCGGCTACGGCATCCCGAATCAGCTGTCGAACCTGACGACGCTGCTCGTCTGGGTGCCCCATCACCTGATCGGCGGGACGGCGCTGCTGCTCGCCGTCGTGGTGGCGACCGAGCCGTTGACCCTGAAGCCGCGCGCCGCACCCACCGCCATGCTGGCGGCCGGACTGCTCGTCGGTTTCGCCGCCTTCGCGTCGGTCTTCGCGCTGATCGGCGGGCTGCTCGCACTGTCGCCGCTCCTGATGCGCTTCGCGACGCGGCCGATGGCGGTCGTCGCGCTCGGCGCGGCGGCGCTGGTGGCGACGCCGCTCGCCTATCTCTATCTCCACGCCGACTCGGCCGGCGGCTTCCAGCTGTTCCTGATCTTCACCCGGTGGAGCGAGCTGTTCGGCACCCCGGTCGCCGGATTCGCCGGCCTGACCGTCGCGGCGCTGTTCATCACGGCGGAGATCGGCTGGCTCGCCGGCTGGGCTCTGCGCCCACCCCCGTCGCCGTTCGCCAGCCCGCTCGGGCGGTGCGCCGTGGCCGCCGCCGTCTTCCTCGCCTCGACCGTCGCGGTGGGCTTCTCGGGCGCCAACAACTACGTCATGCGCGGGGCCGTCGTGCCGATCGTGCTGGTCGCGGCCTACTGGGCGCAGGTGCGCGCCGGCGGGATCGCGCTTTTTCGGCAGTCCCGCTCCGTCGTCGCCGTCGCCGTCCTCGTCGTGCTGCTCGGCGCGGTCGCCCATCTGGCCGAGGCCGTGCGCCACGGTCGCGACAGCGTCGCCGCGATCACGCTTGCGGACGAGACCGAGGCCTGCAAGGTCGCCATCATGGCCGCCAATGCCGGTCCGCCCGGCCGTGTCGATCCGGACGGCTTCGGCTGCCGCGGTCTCTACAGCCTCTACGGGCTGGAGCGCCCGTTCGTGAAGCGAAAGCTCGAGGAGCCCGACCGCGAGCTGATGGGCCGGGGGCCGTAGGGCGCACCGGCCCGAGGGGCCGAACTCGACCGACCGGCGCGGCGCCTCACCACGTATAGGCGACCCGGCCCGTGACGGTGCGGCCGTTGCCCCAGTAGCAGCCGAAGAAGCCGCAGCCCGAGACGTATGCCTCGTCGGCGATGTTGGCGATGTTGAGCGACAGCTTGTAGGGCCCGGTCGTGTAGCTCGCCGCCGCGTCGAACAGGATGTTGGACGGCAGCAGATTGGTATTGGCGTCGAGATCCCAGCGGCTGCCGACGTAGCGGATGCCGCCGCCGAAGCCAAAGCCGGCGAGCGGCCCGGTCTTGATGTTCTGGAACAGCCACAGATTGGCGGCGTTCTCCGGCACGTTGGCGGGTCGCTTCCCGGCGTTCTGGCCGGCCGTGATCTCGGCGTCCGTGTAGGTGTAGTTGGCGATCAGGTCGAGCCCTTCGGTGAGGTTCGCGAGGCCCGACAGCTCGACGCCCTTGACGTGCACCTCGCCGGTCTGCACCGACTGGCTGACGCCGCCGACCAGCTCCGACGTGAGCACGTTGGTCTGGGTGAGGTCGTAGACGGCGGCCGTGAAGAAGCCCTTGAACCAGGTCGGCTGATACTTGACGCCGGCCTCCCACTGCTCGCCCTCGGACGGCTTGAAGGCGCCGCCGCCGAGCGCCGGCGCGTAGTTGCCGATCACCGGCTCGAACGAGGTGGCGTAGCTGACATACGGAGCGAGACCGTTGTCGAACAGATAGGTCAGGCCCGCCCGACCCGTGAAGGCACGGTCGTTCTGGTCCTGGGTGATGCTGGTGCCGCCGAGCACGTAGCGGGTCGTCTGGTCGGTCGACGCCCAGTCGTGGCGCAGCCCGAGCGTGAGCAGCCACTTGTCGAGCTTGATCTGGTCCTGGGCGTAGACGCCGGTCTGGGTCAGCGTGCCGTCGGTCTTGGCCGCGTACCAGACGGTCTTGTTGATCTGGACGCCGTGAACGGGCGCGAACACGTTGACGGATGGCGCGGTGCCGAACTCGGCCAGCGTGTCGAGCGTGTGGCGGCGCACGTCGACGCCGAGCAGCACCGTGTGGGCGAGCGCGCCGGTCGCGAACTTCGCCTCCAGATGATTGTCGATCGTGAAGGTGCCGTAGGACTCGTCGTTGTAGGAGGCGCCGCGCGCCGCCGTGTCGGGGCTGGTGAGACCGTTGAAGTAGAGGTTCTGATAGTCCCAGCCGAGCCAGAGGTAGCGGGCGTTCTGCTGGAACTTGAGGCCGTCGTTGAAGCGGTGCTCGAACTCGTAGCCGATGCTCGCCAGCGTGCGGGTCGAGTCGTCGAAGCTCGGATCGCCAAGATTGGTGCTGCGCGGCAGGGTGATGCCGGTGCGGTTGGAATAGAGCGTGTAGGCGGCCGGCAGACCGACCGGCGAGCTCGCCCGGTCGTATTGCAGGTTGGCCAGCACCGTGAGGCTGGTCTGGGCGTTCGGCCGCCAGGTGACGGCCGGCGCGATGTACAGGCGGTCGTCGCGCAGCCCGTCGGTCTGGCCCGAGCCGTCGCGGGCGAGGCCGGTGAGCCGGTAGGCGAACTCCGACGTGCCCGGCACGGGGCCGCCGAAGTCGAAGGCGCCGGTGTAGCGGTCGTAGCTGCCCCCCTCCGCCTGCACGGTGCCGAAGCTGGCCCAGGTCGGCCGCTTGCTCACCAGGTTGACCATGCCGCCCGGATTGCCCTGGCCGTACAGCACCGACGAGGGGCCGCGCAGCACCTCGATGCGCTCGAGCCCCCACGGCTCGATCGAGGTGGTGTCGCCGGTGCCGCGCATCAGCTTCAGGCCGTTGAGATACTGGCTGTTGGCGGACGGGAAGCCGCGAATGATCGGTGAATCGAAGCGCGGATCGAAGCCGAACGGCGCAGCGACGACGCCGGCCGAGTAGGTCAGCGCCTCGGTAACGCTGGTGACGGCGCGCTGGTCCATCTGGTCGCGGGTGACCACCGAGATCGACTGCGGGATCTCGCGGATCGGCGTGTCGGTCTTGGAGCCGGTCTCGGTGCGGGTGGCGACGAAGCCCTGCACCGGGCCGGTCGGCGACTCGCCGACCCGGTCGGCCTCGACCGAGATCGGGGCGAGCTCGCCGCCGGCCGTCTGGGCCGCGGCCGCACCGGGCAGCAGCAGACAGGTCAGCGCGACCCCGCAGGCCAGCCGCTCGAGAACAGTCTTGGTCGTGGACATGACACCCCGTCGATTCGTCTACTCGGGCCGCCACGAGTCGAGAATTGTTCTAATTCAAATCTCGCGCGCCCACCCCTCGTCGAGGCTCGCGATACCAACAGCAATATCGGTCGGATTGTCTATCCCTGCTCCGCGTTGAACGGTCCTGTCCTTCGGGATAAGACTCGTGAAGACGTGTGTTCCGCGCGAAACAAGGCAGAACACTTCCAAATAAGACCATCTTGACTGGCCGACGCTCCGGGACATGCCGCAGCCCGGCCGGGAGACCCCGCGATGACGCTCACCCCCGCCCCCGCGGTCGCTGCCTTCACGCCCAACATGACCAGCCGGATCGAAGGGATCGCGGTGCTGGAGGATCTGCGTTTCCGGCGCTGGCCCGGCGCCGTCGCGGATGTCTGGCACGCCGCCTGCGCGGCCGGGGCGCATGGCGAGTACGTGTCCGAGCATCCGCGCCTGTTCGTCGTGCTGGAGCGGGAGGGCGGCGGCGCGGCGCTGCGGCTCTCGGCCCGCGGCGGCGAGCGGCCGGCGCCACCCGCCGTGCATGCGATGAGCTTCGTTCCGGCCGGCGTGCCGGTCTGGTCACGGGTCGACGCGGCAATGCGCATCCGTCATCTCGACATCCATTTCGACGTCGCGGCGCTGTCGGCGCGGATCGGCGAGGCGCCCGACCGGACGGCGCTCGCGACGCCCCGCCTGCAGTTCACCGATGCGCGGATCTTCTCGCTCGCCCGGCTGATCGCCGAGGAGTGCGGCGGCCCCGACGCGCGGCACGACGTCTACGGCGAGAGCCTGGTCACGGCGCTGTTCATCGACCTGATGCGGCTCGCGCCGGAGCCGGCGCGCCGCCGCTCGGCGCTGTCGCCGCGCCAGCTCGACCGCGCCGTCGCCTATCTCGAGGAGAACTGCTTTCGCGGTCTTCGTCTGGACGAGCTGGCGACGCTCACCGGGCTGTCGCAGTCCTATTTCAGCCACGCCTTCAAGGCGGCGACCGGCGTGCCGCCCTATCAGTGGCACATGCAGGCGCGCATCCGGCGCGTCCAGGAGATGCTGTCGCGCTCGACCCTGCCGCTGACCGAGATCGCCCACGCGGCCGGCTTCGCCGACCAGGCCCATCTCACCCGCGCGTTCCGCCGGCAGGTCGGCACCACGCCGGCGGCATGGCGGCGCGACGCCAGGATCTGACCGGTCAGGCCTCACGACCCAGGCTCTCACGATCCAGGCTCTCACGATCCGAGCCTTGCGTGCGGATTCTGATCATCGATCACGCAGGGCCGTCGTCACGCCCGGTTTCGCCGCACCGTCGCGCCCGGCGCGGCACGCGGGCGGGAGTCGACTGCCGACCGATTGAGCATTGGGCTTACGGACTAGGTAACTGCCCTGAATTGTGCCACGGCCGAATTCGGATTTCGAATACGCCTCGAAAACCCAGAGCCGGACCATGACACCCTCCGACGACAGTCATGCGCGCCATCCGCATTGCGTCGTCTGCGGCGCGCGGATGCAGTTCGCCCGCAGCCTCCCGCGCCTCGGGGCGAACCCGGCGCTCATCTCCTACGAGTGCAAGCGCTGCGGCCACGTGATCACCCGCTCGGAGGACGAGCCCCAGCAGCGCGAGTGAGCGGGGCGAGTCGCCTCTTCGACCGGGCCGGAACTCGCTCTCGGCGTCGGTGCCCCGGCAAAGGCCACGTGTCCCGGGCGCGGCGCAACGCGCCGCGAACCGGGACCCAGGGGCGATCAGGCGAGGCCGTCGGAGAACTCCTGCCGCGCTGCCCGTCGTGCCGCTCCTGGGCCCCGGCTCGGCGGCGCATCAGGCCTGCGGCCCGACGCGCCTTGTCCGGGGCACGAGGCCGAGCACCGGAGAGAGAGAGAGAGTCGCCTCATCCGTCGGGGAACAGCACCGGCACATGGCACCGCACCGCGAGGTGCTCTCAGAACGAGATGTTGGCGGCCTTGATGATCGGCGCCC
>NZ_JBEOMB010000062.1:0-53554 GCF_046000175.1 Rhodoplanes sp. SY1 | reverse complement strand
CGCGCCCGATGCCGTCCGGGTCGAGGCGACCGCGGTCCCCACCCTGACGCCCGAGGTCGCGACGCCCGAGACCGCCGCCGCGCCGGTGACCGCACCGGCCCCGGTCGCGGTGACGCCCGTCGATGTGGCGCCCGCCGCCGACACGGCCGCGCCGAAGGCCGCGACCGTGACGCCGCCCGCCGCCGAACAGCCCACCGGCTCGGTGCCGGCCGCCGTGGCGGCGCCGTCCGTTCCGGCGGCTCCGGCGGCTGCGGTCGTGTCGCTCGACCAGCAGGTCGGCGAGAAGCTCGCGGAGCTGCTCGCCAAGAAGGGCGACCGTCGCCTCGACGCCAAGACCCGGGCATCGCTCGAGAGCTTCTACGCGGCGCGCGCCAACGGTCCGGTGTGGACGAGCGAGGGCGTCGTCAACGCCCGCGCCAAGGCCGTCATCGCCCAGCTCGGCACGGCCGAAGCGGACGGCATGGACGCCGACGACTATCCGGTGCCGACCCTGAAGGCCGACGCGACCGCCGACGAGGTCGCCGACTACGAGATGAAGCTGACCCAGTCGGTGCTCGCCTATGCGAAGCACGCCGCGGTCGGCCGCATCCACTGGTCGCGCATCAACGGCGACGTGGTGTATTACCAGAACCCGCCCGAGGCCGCCGAGGTGATGGGCAAGCTCGTCTCGGTGAAGGGCGAGGACGCCGGCACGGCGCTCGACGGCTATCAGCCGCAGCACGCCCACTACAAGGCGCTCAAGGCGAAGCTCGCCGAGGCGCGCGGGCTCGCCTCCGAGGCGAGCAAGCGCATCGGCTACGGCCCCGCCCTCAAGGTCGGCATGGACGACGCCCGTGTTCCGGAGCTGCGAGAGAAGCTCGGCGTCGCCGGCTCCGGCACCGCCTACGACAAGCCGCTCGCCGATGCCGTCAAGGCGTTCCAGAAGAAGAAGGGCCTCAAGCAGACCGGCGTGTTCGACGCCGCCGCGGTCGACGCCCTCAACGGCCCGCGCAACGCGCGCACCGCCGACGTGATCCGGGCCAATCTGGAGCGCTGGCGCTGGGTGCCGCACGATCTCGGCAAGGCGCACGTGATCGTCAACATCCCGGAGTTCGTGCTGCGCGTCTACAAGGACGACGCGACGCTGTGGACGACCCGGGTGGTCGTCGGCAAGCCCGGCAACCACGCGACGCCGCTGCTGTCGGAGACGATGAAGTTCATCACCGTCAACCCGACCTGGAACGTGCCGCCGTCGATCGTCTACAACGAGTATCTGCCCGCCCTGCAGCAGGATCCGACCGTGCTGTCGCGCATGGGCCTCAACGTGTCGCGGCGCGCCGACGGGTCGATCCACATCTCGCAGCCACCCGGTGCCGGCAACGCGCTCGGCCGCATCCGTTTCAACTTCCCCAACAAGTTCCTGGTCTACCAGCACGACACGCCGGACAAGCACCTGTTCGCCCACGAGCGGCGCGCCTACAGCCACGGCTGCATGCGGGTGAAGGATCCGGACAAGTATGCCGAGGTGCTGCTCGGCATCGCGCTGCCCAAGGAGGGCTACTCGGCCGAGCGCATCCGCCGCATGTACGGGACCTCGGAGACCAACATCAACTTCCCGACCCCGATCCCGGTGCACCTCACCTACCAGACCGCGTCGGTCGACGAGACCGGCAAGCTGGTGCTGCGCGAGGACATCTACGGCCGCGACCAGCGCCTGATCGCCGCGATGAAGAGCGACGAGCGCAAGGTCGCCGACCAGCCGACGACGGAGCGCCGGGTCGCCTCCTCGACGCCGCGTCGCCAGGCCGTGCGGCTGCCGCAGGAGGAGCCGCGCAGCGTGTTCCCGCTGTTCAACCTGTTCCGCTGATCCTTTGACGCCGGCGCGCCGCGCCGGCGTCGTGATCACGAGCGACTGTCGCGATGGCCGGGCCTGTCCCGGCCATTTGCGTTTTCTGGACTTGGCGGGGCGCGCGAGGGACGTGCCGCCCACGGGTCTCGCGCCTCGTCATGCTCGCGCTCGTCGCGGGCATCCACGCGCTGAAAGCCCCGCAAGAACCAAGATCGTGGATGGCCGGGACGGAGCCCGGGCCATGACGAGGGCAGGCGTCACGGCGGGGTGAGGTGCGGCGAAAGGCATTTACGATTTAGCAAGACTTGCGCCAGGTCGGGCCAACGCTTCGTTCACGACGAGTCGCGGAATCCGCCCCGCTCGATCACGCCGCGAAGCGGCTCGGAGTCTCCGGTAAAATACTAGCGCGATCAAAAATTTAGCCCGGCGTGGCGCGGCCGTCACAGACGGCTTCTTTTCGCCATACTCACGGTTTAGTGAACAGACTGTGATGGGGAGAGGGGGGGCGCAGAGCTGCGTCGGCCGATCCCGAAAGAGACGAGAACTGCCCTGTCGTTCGACCGATCACGGGGGTGAGGTCGAGCGACGCGCTCCGCGGACACTGTTCGCGGAGACGTCGGAGCATTGTCTGGATGGGATCGCACGTGGCTCTGAGCGGCGTCCGCCGCGATTCGGCGACCGGCACGGTGTTCCGCGCCGGTCGCCGAATCGGCCTCGCCGCCGTGATCGTCGTCCTCGGCTGCAACGGCCTGCAGACCGCCGCCGCCAACGGCGACACCCGCACGCTGACCTTCCACCACACCCACACGGGCGAGAATCTCACGGTCACGTACCGGCGTAACGGCCGCTACGACACCGACGCGCTGAAGAAGATCGACTGGGTGATGCGCGACTGGCGGCGCAACCAGTCGGTCAAGATGGATCCGGCCGTCATCGACGCGGTGTGGGAGCTCACCCGCTCGGTCGACGGCGACACCGTCGACATCATCTGCGGCTATCGTGCGCCGGCCACCAATTCCATGCTGCGCTCCCGCTCCGGCGGCGTCGCCAAGGAAAGCCAGCATATGGTCGGCAAGGCGATCGACCTGAAGGTGCGCGGCGTCTCGTTGGAGAAGCAGCGCGCCGCGGCGCTCCGGCTGCATCGCGGCGGCGTCGGCTACTATCCGGGCTCGCAGTTCATCCACGTCGACACCGGCAGCATCCGCCACTGGCCGCGGATGACCTACGACCAGCTCGCCAAGGTCTTCCCGGACGGCCGCACCGTGCATGTGCCGTCCAACGGCAAGCCGCTGCCCGGCTATCAGCAGGCGCTCGCCCAGATCCAGTCGCGCGGCGGGTCGTCGACCGCGATGGCGTCGCTCGACGCCGGTTCGGGGCTGAAGCCCGCCAAGAGCCTGCTCGCCTCGCTGTTCGGCGGCAACGACACCGACGAGGCCGAGGGCACGGCGCGCGCGACCACACCGGCCGCTGCCACGAAGCCGGCCGCCGCCAAGCCGTCCAGCCCGGCGCCGGCGCGCCTCCAGACGGCCCGCGCCGAGCCCGCCAAGGCAGACCCTTCGAAAGCCGAGGGCGCCAAGTCCGACGACGCCAAGGTCGAGCCGAAGACCCGGACGGCCCGCATCGAGACGGCCCGCCCGTCCGCCGCGAGAGTCGCCGCCGAGCCGGCCGCGCCCCCGTCGGCCACGCCCGAGCCGGCCGGCCCCGAGATGTTCTCGCTCGCCTCGGCGTCGAGCACGCCGGTGCGCCTCGCCGGCGCCGGCGACATGCCGATCGCGAGCACCTCGGTCGCGGTGCTCGGCAGCGAGCCGCCGCGTCCGCGCGCCGAGATGGGCACGACCACGGCCTCGGTCGATCCGATGGCGCCGGTCGGCCGCGAGCGCACGCCGAGCCGGACCGGCTCGCTCTACGCCCCGAACCGCGAGGCGACGCATGATGCGGCCGGCCGCGACACGGACCGGGTGCCGCTGGAGCTCGCCCTCGCCTATGCGTCCGAGCCGTCCCGCCGTCCCGCCGCCGACTCGCCGGTGCGGGCCGCCGCGATGGGCTCGCTCGTCGATCGCGCCCGCCTGCCGGCCGACGGCGCGGCCCCGCCGAGCGCGCCGGCTCCGGTACAGGCTGCTCTCTCTCCGGCGCCGGCCGACGGCTCGCCGCTCGCGGTCGTCAAGAAGACGGCGGCGCGGATGCCCACTGGCCGCGGCGCCGATGCGCCGGCCGGTGGCCCCCGGACCGCCTCCGTCGATCCCGATGCCATCAGTCCTGGTGTCGCCGCCACCGCCACGACCGCCGTGGTGACGGTGAAGCCCGGCATGCGCTTCGACGATCCGTGGCTGCGCGCCGTGATGCTGTCGCCGAGCCTGCACTCCGCCATGACCGTCACGGCCTACGGGGATCCCGACTACGCCGAGCTGCGCAGCCTGATGGGCAAGCCGGTCGGATCGCTGGTGATGGGATTCGGTGCCGAGCCCTATCCGGGCCTCGCCTCCGACCGCTTCGGTGGTGGCGCCGTGGTGTTCCTCGCCACCGTCTCGTTCCGCCGCACCGCCTCGTTGCGCTGAGCTCCGCCGCGTCGAACGACGCGCCGCCGCGCCTGCCTCGTCGGGCTCGGTCCCTCCATCCCGTCTTTCGCCATCGACGCCGTTCGCTCGTAACTCCAACGGCACCGAGCCCTGACCCGTCATCCCGAGGTGCCCGGCGCAGCCGGGCCTCGAAGGATGCGGCCACCCAAGTGAGCGTCGCCGACTTGGGCTTCAATGGTGTCGATCTCGGGCAAGCCCGAGATCGATGGCCGTCACCCTTCGAGGGCTGCGCTTCGCGGAGCCACCTCAGGGTGACGGGGGCCGATGTGATTGCCGAGCGTCCAGGTGTCCGGCGCCGATCTCGAGTGGTTTCCGCTGACGTCGACCCACACTCCGCTCATTCCCGCGGAAGCGGGAATCCAGGGCGTCACGTGCGGCCCCTGGGTCCCCGCCTTCGCGGGCACGAGCGGCAATCGGGGCCGATTCATCACAACCGAAAGCTGCCCTGGAGCGTCACGATCGATCGATTGTCTCTTGGATCGATTCCATGGCGCGCGCGAAAAATTCGCCGGCGGCGCTATCCCAGCTCGGATGGTCGAACGAATCGGCGATCCGTTTCTCGTAACTCGCGCGCGCCTCGGGATCTTCGATCCACAGACGCATCATGTCGTACCATGCGTCGGGATCATTCGGATCGAGACATGGCGAGAAGTCGCGTGCCACCTCCGGAAGAGCGCCGCCGGTCGAGGCCAGCACCGCCTTGCCGAAATAGAATGCCTCGACGAGCGGCAAGCCATATCCTTCGTACAGGGACGGGTAACAACAGAATGCCGCGCCAGCATACAATGTCCTGACGGTCGCGTCGTCGGCATGCTCGAGTCGGAGCAGCGTGCCCGCAATGAGTTCGTCGGTGTCGAGGGTGCGGACGAGGTCGTCGACGAGCCATCCTTTCCTCCCGACGAAGACCAGCTTGAAACCGGTCTTCTGCGGCACCCCGTCGGCCAAGAGGCGCAGCCACGTCTCGTAAAGGAGGCGATGCCCCTTTCGGGGCTCGATCGTGCTCACAAACAGCGCGAACCGTCCCGGGATCAACCCCGCTGGCAGCCGCTCCAGGTTCGTGGCCCTGGTGTCCGGCACGTCGGCTCCGAGGGGAACGACGGCGCTTCTTCGAATCGTGATGCGTCGTTGCGCGCACCACGCCGTTGCATCGGTCAAGGCGCTGCGCGACGTGAAGACGACGACGTCGGCCAGAGCGAACGCGACACCGAAGTAACGTTCGAACGCGGCGACGTCATGCGGCTTGTAGAACTGCGGGAACAGCAACGGGATGATGTCGTAGCACATCAGCACGAGGCGGAACGGGGCGGCCTGCTTCTGCTCGCGGATCGACGATATGTCGGTGTGCGTCCATCCGGCACCCGCGCAAACCAGGACGTCGTCCGGGCGAAAATCGATGGGTGTCGCTCCCAAACGATCGACAGCGAGAAAATCGCGCCGTGTGCCGTCGGGCTTCAGCATGAATGCGCGGTACTTCCCCCACATCAGGCGCCGCTGAAGGCGGTCGAGCAGGTTGGCCTCGCCCGCCGACTGCGTCGAAAGACGCCGGCGCTCGAGCGCCTGGAGCAGCGAATGGCGGAATTGCAGGAGCCACCGCGCGACGCCCCGCAGGGGCTTCGGTATCAGGTCGCTCTTGCGCTTGCCCGTCCTGCCGGGGTCGCGCAGGCCGAGCGTATCGAGGACGGCGTCACCAGAAAGGAATCGTGCGGTGGTCGACCGATCGAGGGCCACGTAGGACCGCGTCTCCGGATCGAAGAACGCGCCGATCGCGGACGATTTGGTCAGCGAGAAACGGGCAAGCTCCCGCTCCACCCGAAGGATCCCGACGGGTGGACCGGCCCAACGGAGGCTCCAGGACAGATCGAAAAAAAGTCGCGGCACCGGCGCAGGCCCGGATGACGCCGAGATCTCCTGTCCCGCCGGAGCTGCGCGTCGATCGTTCGCGGTGGTGGTCTGGACTTGCGTCGTCATATCATGCCATGGGCCGCGAGCGATCGCGCGACCGTCTCCGACGATGGCTCGTCGATTGCTCCGAGTTCGAATGTGCTCGTGTCGGGTGCGATGTCGGCATCGGCGTTTCCGGTGATTGCGCGGGGACGATATCCGATCCCCCCGATCCCGTCTAATCTGAATTACATCAAGGCATTAAGTACGACACGACACCAGTCGAGCGGCCCGTGGCGCGGCGTGGCGAGGCACGCCCTCGGCCCTCACACGCGGGATCGCGTGAGGGCGGCACGACGCCGGCCGCACGATGCCGGGGCGCCGGCGCCGGCGCCGGTCAGCCGGCGGCGAGGCGGCGGCCGAGCCGCAGTCCCCAGGCGTAGATGGTCAGCGACGGATTGACCCGGCTGGTGCGCGGCAGCACGCTGCCGTCGCCGACATACAGCCCGGTCATGCCGTGCACTCGGCCGTCGGGATCGACGACGCTCGATGCGGGATCCGTGCCGGTCACCAGCGTTCCGACCGCGTGGGCCGTCCCGGCGAGGCCGGTCCAGCGGCTGGTGCCGGCGAAGCCGGCGTGCCGGAGCGCCCGCTCGAAGTCGTGGATGCAGGCCGCGTGCTCGTCGCGCGACGGGGCGATGCGGTCGAGCTCGTAGTCGAGGACCGGCCGGTGGCCGCGATGGGACACCACGCGATTGTCGCGGCTCGACCCGTCCTCGGTGGTGACGAAGAAGCCGAGCGCCCGCGTCCCGATCATGTCGCTGAAGAACGCCGGCGTCGCCGCCGGAAGCTGGGTCGCGAGCAGCTCGCCGTCCAGCCAGCCGAGGCACTGCACGGTCGAATGCGGGTGGTTCTCGTTGAAGAGGATCGCCGTCTTGCGCAGGACGTCGTGATCACGGAACGCCGAGAAGACGATCAACGCACTGTTGATGTGCATGCGGAAGTTGCGGCCGACCGTTCCGGCGCAGGGCAGCGTCCTGTCGAGGCCGGTGACGCTGAAATAGTCCTGCAGAAGGCGCGGCGACGACATCGCGCCGCAGGCGAGGACGACGCGCTCGCCCCAGTAATAGCTGCCGTCGGAGCAGACCACCCCTTCGACCACGTCCGGCCGGTCGTCCGGGTGAAGGAAGCCCGTCACCTCCTTGTCGAGGATCAGGCGGAAGTTCGGCGCCGCCTCGATCGGCAGGATGAAGCACTGCTCGGAGTCGCCCTTGTAGCCGGCCACCGAGGCGTAGCCGTCGAAGTGCTTGGCCTCCTGCGGGTCGTTCACGATCTCGGGCTTCAGCCCGAGCGGCAGCGGCTCCGGCCGCCAGGCCGGGTCGTCCTTCACGACCCTGTCGATCACCGACTGCAGCTCCGGCTCGTTGGCGAACCGGTTGACGTGCAGCATGCGCTCGGCCTCGTCGTAGTACGGCTCGAGCTCGGCGAGGCCGAACGGCCAGCCGAGGCAGTGAAAGGCGGGATCGGCCTCGAACTCGTGCGCCGAGAAGCGCAGGAGCGCGGCGCCGTACCACTTGGTCTTGCCGCCGAGATTGTAATGCTCGCCGGTCGGCACGAAGGGCTTGCCGTGGCCGTCCTGCCATTCGGTCTTGTTGGAGAACCGGCCCTCCCGGAAGACCACCATGGTCGACAGGGTCATGCCGTCGCGCGGCAGGCGGCCGCCCTTCTCGAGCATCAGCACGCGCTTGCCGGCCTGGACCAGCGCGTAGGCCGCGGCGCCGCCGCCGGCCCCGCTGCCGACCACGATGACGTCGTAGCGATCCTGCATCTCGTGATCTCCTCGATGGCGGGCGGGCCGGCGGGCGGGCAGGCGGTTCGGGTTCGGGACGGCTGCGGCGCGAAAGGGTCGGTTCAGGGCGCCGTACCGCTCAACCGTAGCCCCGCCGCAGCTTGCCGCGGAAGATCCAGTACACGGTGATCGTGTAGGCGAAGATCACCGGCAGGATCACGACAGTGCCCCAGAACAGGAAGTCGAGCGAGGGCTCCGGGGCCGCCGTGTCGGTGACCGTCAGCGCGTAGGGGATCATGTAGGGCCAGAACAGCACCGCGAGGGTGAGGAACGCCATCAGGAAGAACAGCGAAGTCATGGCGAACGGCAGGCCGTCGCGGCGCGTTCGCGCGCCGAGCACGATGCCGGCGACCGCGAGCACGCCGGCGAGCGGGAAGACGACCCCCCAAGTCCGCCCCGCGAGGTGGTCGGCGACGCGCTCGGCGACGACGAGCGTCGCTCCCGTGGCGATCGCCAGGGCGACCACCATGGCGCCGGCCAGCCACGGGATCAGCCGGTACGCCCGCTCGCGCAGCCCGTCCTCGCTCTTGAGGACCAGCCACGAGGCGCCCAGCAGCGCATAGCCGATCACCAGCCCGACGCCGCACAGCACCGGGAACGGCGCGAGCCAGGCGAAGGCGCCGCCGGCATACTGGCCGTTCGCCACCGGGATTCCCTGGATCATCGCGCCGACCGCGGCGCCCTGCACGAAGGCCACGGCCGTGGAGCCGAGCCAGAATCCCCGGTCCCACAGCGGCCGCAGCCGACCGCTGCGCGAGCGGAACTCGAAGGCGACGCCGCGGAAGATCAGGCCGACCAGGAGGAGCACGACCGGCAGGTAGAACGCCGACAGGAACACGGCGTAGACGGCCGGGAAGGCCGCGAACAGCACGGTGCCGACCACCACGAGCCATGTCTCGTTGCCGTCCCAGAACGGCGCGATCGCGGCGATCATCTGGTCCCGCTCGTGCTCGTCGCGGGTGGCGCCGAAGAGAATCCCGACGCCGAGGTCGGCGCCGTCGAGGATCACGTAGATCAGCACCGAGACGGCGACGACGCCGACGAAGAACAGGACGAGGGGCGAGGGATCCATGGCGTTCACTCGCGTGCCTTCACGTCGGCGCCGGTGGTGCTCGCTGCCGAGCCGGCGAACGCCATCGGGCGGCTGCCGCCGGTGACGCGCGGGGCGGGATCGCCGGGCGTCGGCCCGTCGCGCAGCAGCCGATAGATGTAGTGCGCCCCGAAACCGAAGACGATCAGGTAGACGGTCACGTAGACGGCGAGCGACATCAGCACGCTCTCGGTCGTCAGCGACGGCGTCACCCCGTCGCGGGTGCGCAGCAGGCCGTAGACGATCCATGGCTGGCGGCCGACCTCGGCCGTGTACCAGCCGGCGATCACGGCGACGAAGCCGGTCGGGAACGACAGGAACGCCGCCCACAGGAACCAGCGCGTCGTCTCCAGTGTGCCGCGCCAGCGCAGCACCAGGCCGAGCCAGGACACCGCCAGCATGACGAGGCCCATGCCGACCATGATGCGGAACCCGAAGAACGGGATGAGCACCGGCGGCCGGTCCTCCGCCGGGATGCTGTCGAGACCGATCTCGCGCGAATCCCAGGTGCCCGAGGCGATGAAGCTGCCGAGCCGCGGCACCTCCAGCGCGAACAGATTGCGGCCGGCGGCCTCGTCGGGAATCGCGATGATCACCTCGGAGGCCGGCTGCTGCGTCTTCCAGCGCGCCTCGATGGCGGCGAACTTGGCCGGCTGATAGGTGTGCACCACGTCGCCGGTCTTGTGCCCGACCGCGATCTGAACCGGGACGAGGACGGCGGCGAGCGCCAGGCCCCAGCTCAGCATGACGCGCGCCTCCTCGCGATGGGTGCCGCGGAGCGTGTACCAGGCGCCGGTCGCGATCACGGTCATGGCGGTGGTCAGGAACGCTCCGAGCAGCATGTGCGGCCAGCGCCAGCGCACCACCGGGCCCGTGGTGATGGCCCACCAATCGGTCGGGATCACCTTGCCGTCGACGATGGTGTGGCCGAGCGGAACCTGCATCCAGCTGTTGTTGCACATGATCCAGAACGACGACGCCATCGTTCCGAGCGCCACCATGCAGCAGGCGAACAGATAGAGGGCCGGCGGCACCCTGTCGCGGCCGAGCAGCACGACGCCGAGGAAGCTCGCCTCCAGGAGGAACGCCGTGAACGACTCGTAGGCGAGCAACGGCCCCTGGATCGCCCCCGTCATCTCCGCCATCGCGCTCCAGTTCGTCCCGAACTGGAAGGCCATGACGATGCCGGAGACGACGCCCATGCCGAACGACACGGCGAAGACCCGCAGCCAGAAGTCGAACACCCGGCGGTAGACGGGCTTCCCTGTCGCGAGCGCCATTCCCTCGAGCGTCGCGAGCCAGGCCGCCAGCCCGATCGTGTAGGACGGAAAGATGATGTGAAATGTGACGACGAAAGCGAACTGGATGCGCGACAGAAGCACCGGGTCGAGGTCCAATCCGCTCTCCTTTCGCGCCGTGTCGTTTCGCGCCGCGTCGCCGTCACGATGTCTCCGCCGTCGATCAGCCCGGCTGGATGCCGACCTGATCCTTCGGGAAGCGGGCGAGGACGGCAGGATCGATGTTGAGGTGCTGGGCGACCAGATCCGGCGGCGTGTGGGTCAGCCAGTTGGACAGGTCGACCTCCTGATACTCGGGTGCCTTGAAGATGATCAGCACCTGGAGATCCTCGGTTCCTGTGTTCTGGATGTAATGACCTTGGTTTCTCGGCACGACGCCGACGTCGCCCGGCTGGAAGTCGAAGGTGCGGGCCCGCGGACCGGCGTCGAACACGGTCATCCGGCCCTTGCCCTTGATCCAGTATTGCCACTCGTCCGCGTTGGGATGCCAGTGCATGCGACGCAGCGCCCCCGGCTTGAAGGTCTCCAGTGCGGCCGTGATGGTCTTCGAGGCCTTGAAGGTGCGGCTGTCGGCGAGATGGATCGTGCCGCCCGCGTTCTGCTTCACCGGCTTGGTCCCGGTGAGCGAGAACGTGAAGGGCTCCGGCGGCGTCCCGCCCGACGCCACCGACGCCTGTGCGGCGGCGAGCGGCCCGGCCTCCTTGCCCTGGAAGATCCACAGATCGTGCAGCGGGATGTTCTTGAAGGTGTCGGCCGGCACGCCGAAGTTCTGCGCGAGGATCTCGGGCGGCGTGTGGGCGATCCAGTCGGTCAGCAGCAGGGTGCTGAACTCCGACTGGCTGGCATCGTCGAAGACGAGCAGGAACTCGCAGCCCTCCGGGCCGAGGCCTTGCAGGGCGTGCGGGCAGCCGGCCGGGAAGAACCACAGGTCGCCCACCCCCACGTCCTGGACGGTGGCGCGGCCCTGCTGGTCGAGCAGCGTGACGCGGCAGCGGCCGCTGGTGACGATGCCCCACTCGTTGGCGAGGTGCCAGTGCAGCTCGCGGATGCCGCCGGGACCGAGCCGCATGTCGACGCCGGACACGTCCTTGGAGGCCGGAAACTCGGTGATCGTGACCTGTCGGCCCCAGCCACCAGCCTGGATGCGCTTCGGCATGATGTTGAAGGACGACCACAGCATCGGCATGGTGCCGACGTCGGTCGGGGGCGGGCTCTGGAACGACGGCAATTGCGCGGCGAGCGTCGGATTGTGCGGACCCGGCGTGGATGTCGCCGCCGGTGTCGAGTTGATCGCGCCTTGCGCGGGCTGATCGGGATTGCCGAACGATGCGGCTCCCGCACCGCTGGACGCGACGACGGCACCGCCGGCCGCGCTCATCGCCAACACCGTCCGGCGCGACAGATCATCCATTGGTCCTCCACTGTGAACAGGGGCATCGAAGGCGGGCTCGTCTCGTCGGTTGCGCTTCGGCGGTCGTAGAGAATCGGAACTCTCCCGAGTCCGTCCCGCCTTCGGCAACCGGCGATATCTTCGGTGGCTTCTCCGTTGGTCCGGGCAGGCGACCATGCCGGTCCGGGGTAGTAAAGTAACGGCTTCGCGAGCAGCTGGACACACAGGAGACGTCGGGTGCATGCCCGCCGACCAGAGTGGTTTCCGCTGACGTCGACCCATACTCCGCTCGTTCCCGCGAAGGCGGGAATCCAGAGCCACACGTCGGGCGGCCCCTGGGTCTCCGCCTTCGCGGGGACGAGCGGACGTCGAGTCCGATTCATCAAAATCGAAAGCCGCTCTAAGCGCCGAGCAGCCAGATGAACAGGCCCACCGTCGGCAGCGACAGGATGGTGCTCCAGAAGATGGTCGAGGCGATCTCGCGCTCCGCCGCCCTGAACTGCACGGCGAGGATCACGCAGACGACGGCACTCGGGATGGCGAGCGCGATCACGGCCTCCTTCATCTGATCGTCCGAGATCACGCCGAGCGACACGACCACGGCCCAGACGACCGCCGGAATCACGACGTTGCGCGACAGTGTCGACACGGCGATCGGCAGGTTGAACATCACCCGCTGGCTGTACAGCGTGATTCCGGACGAGAACAGCGCGACGCCGGCCGTGGCGGCCCCCAACAGGTCGAACGACTTCATCAACGGCGTCGGAAGCGGAATCTCCAGCAGCACCATGGCGAAGGCGAGGAGCGGCCCCCACACCATCGGCTCCTTCAGCGCGGCGGCGATCTGCGCCGGGATGCCGGTGGGCGGGCCGCTCGTGTCGCCGCGCTGCGCCGCGCCGGCGGTCAGCAGCATCACGGTGACCGGGATGTGGAACACGACGAGGACCAGGGAGCTGACCGCGACCGAGATCGAGGCGACGGACGGGCCGAACAGATAGCCCAGCACCGGCAACCCGACGAAGCCGATGTTCGGGCACCCGATGGCGAGCGCCTGCAGGGCCGCGCTCATCAGATCGCGGCGCACCGCGTAGCGCGCGATCAGGAACGGAATCATGTAGCTGGCGATCAGCGCGATCACCAGCACTGCGGTCAGCGCCGTATGGCCGACGAGCTGGGACCGCGGCGTCGACAGGATGCCCGTGAACAGCACGAGCGGCAGCGCGTAGATCATCACCATGCGGTTGAGGACGCGCGCCCCGTTCGCGTCGAAATCCTGGTGCCACGCCGCCACCATGCCGAGCACCAGCGTGACGACGATCGGAAGCATCGCGTTCAGGATCGTCGAGATCATCGCTCGGTCGCGCTCCCGTTCGCCGCTCCATCCTCCGCGCACAGGATGATCATGTGGCCGTCCGGGTCGCGGATCGCGGCGGCTCTCCGGCCGTCGCTCCAGGTCACCACGCCCGGAGACACGAACCGCACGCCGTGCCGCTGCAATCGCCGTACCAAGGCGTCGAGATCGTCGACCGCGTGAACCTGGCGCACCGAGGCGAGGTCGTTCGTCCGCACGTCCCCGGCCGGGACGGGGCCGCGGGGGGACCGGTAATGCAGCAGTTCCACATGGGGCGTGGGCGCGGTGGCGGGCGCGAGCGCCACCACGTCCACGGCGCAGTCGGTCAGGCCGTCGAGGCGATCCTGCTCGGGGCCGCGGTTCAGCGAGCGGCCAGCCAGCCTGTGGCCCAGCAGCGCGGTATAGAACGCGATGCTGCGATCGACATCGGTGACGCAGATCGCGGTGTGATCGAAGCCGAGGATGCCGGCACCCGTCATCTCGCGCCAGACCGGCGCGCCGACGCCCTCCGGAAAGGAGATCAGCTCGAGCGGATGCCCCTCCGGATCCCGGAACTTGAAGGCCGTCACGCTGCCGGTGGCAGGCGGCAGGAGCACGGGCGCCCCCGCCGTGATCGCCCCGTGCGCGCCTCCGTGCAGCCGCGTCCACACGGCGGCGATGTCGCCGCACACGAGCGCGATGTGCTGGAACCAGGGATCGTTCGATGCGCGCTCCGCCGGATAGCGATCCCCCGGCGGATCGAAGGCGACGAGCTCGACGCTCTGCCGTCCGACCGTGACCGCGATGGAGCGTGTCGTGGTTCCGGGAGCGAGCCCGAGCAACCTGTTGCAGGCCGGGTCGGCCGTCGCCTGCTCGGGTCCGACCGCGAGCCCGAGCCGATCCCGACAGAAGTCGGCGGCCGCCGTCGGATCGGCGACCGTGATGCTGATCCCGACCAGCCGGGTGACGGTCATGGCGTCACGCGATCACGCCGGCGCGAAGGTCGGCGCAGTCGGCCGCGGGTCGCCGGGAGCGAGGAGCGTTCCATCATGGGCGTGTCGCCGGACGTCACGGTCGCGCCGGATCAGCCCGAGAGACGTCCGATCATCCGGCCGACGTCGAGGATGAAGCCGCTCGTGTACATCACCAGAATGAGTCCGCCGACGAGGCCGAAGTTCTTGAAGAAGTCCCAGATGTGCGGGTAGCCCTCGCTCTGCGGCGACCAGAAGCGCGGATAGGTCCAGAACGCATGATAGACGAGGCCGGTGACGGCGCAGTAACCGGCGAGCACGAAGGCGGCGATCCCGTCGTAGATCCCGAGCACGATCAGGGGCGGCGTCACCAGCTCGCAGATCATCGCGAGGACCAGCAGAACCGGCCCCCCCGGCAGGATGCCCGATCGGGCCTGCTTCAGTGCGCTGCTCCAGTTGATCACCTTGTCGAGGAAGCTGAACGGGAAGATCCAGACGATGAAGACTCGCGCCAACACGGGCAGGCCGTCGCTGATCAGCCAGTCCATTGCAGCTCCCCTCTTCCGAACAGGACGCTCTCATCAATCTGTGAATTGGCGTATGTTCCCCGAACCGGGTATCAAAGTCACGCTGCGAAATTCGGCAGCGCGACCCCAACACCAGAGGCCGCGACGTTGACTCCGCCGTTCGACTTGCACGTCTCTGACCTGTACGTCTCTGACCTGTACGTGTCTGACCTGTACGTCTTTGACTTGCACGCTTTCGACTTGCACGTTAGAGAGCCGCGATGCGGCTGGCAACGGTCGGCCGCGCCGCCGCGGCCCGCGCGGCGCCCGCGGGTCGTGCGGCGCCGTCCCGGCAGCCGGCCGTTCGCCTCTGCCGCGCCGATGAACGGCTGAAGGCCATGGCGCAGTCCTCCGGCCAGGGCGATGGCGACGCCTTCACGATCCACCACGACGAGTTCCGCGCCGTGCTGGGGCCGCGTTTCCAGAGACACGTGCTGATCGAGACGAACGCCCACGAGGGACCCGTCTATGTCGCGGCCGAGCACGCGCTGTACTTCACCACGGTGCCCGAGCCGGGGCCCAAGAACGTCGCCATCATGCGCCTGCAGCTCGATGGCGATACGTTTCCGTTCCGGGCGGAGGCGCTCGAGGTCGTCCAGTCTCCGTCCAACATGGCGAACGGGATGACGCTCGACCGCGACGGTGCGCTGGTGATCTGCGAGCAGGGCACGCGGGAGACCCCGGCTCGCATCAGCCGCATGGATCTCGGCACGCGGACGGTCGAGACGGTGGTCGATCGGTGGCGCGGGCTTCGCTTCAACTCGCCCAACGACGTGGTGGTGAAGAGTGATCGCACCGTGTGGTTCACGGATCCGAACTACGGCGAGGTCCAGCGTTTCAAGGGGGCGCCGGAGATCGGCGCCTATGTGTATCGGCACGACCCCGCGACGGGCGAGACCACGGTGGTCGCCGACGGCTTCGACAAGCCGAACGGCATCGCGTTCTCGCCGGACGAATCGGTGATCTACATCACCGACTCCGGCGTCATCCAGGCGCCCGGCACCTACTATGTGGACCGCCCGCATCACGTCCGCGCCTACGACGTCCACGACGGCCGGCACCTGCGCAACGCGCGCCTGTTCGCGGTCGTCAGCCCCGGCTGGCCGGACGGCATCAAGCTCGACGTGCAGGGCCGCGTCTACACCTCGTCGACGACGGGCGTGCAGGTGTTCACGCCGGACGGCGATCTGATCGGCGAGATCGCCAGCCCCGGTGTCGCCAACTTCACGTTTGGTGGCCCCGAGCACGATGTCCTGTTCACCTGCTGCGACAAGCGGATCTGGCAGATCAAGCTCGGCGTCGCCGGCGTTCGCCGGTGGTGACCCACGATCGTCGAGGCCCGTCACGACGGCTCGCAGCCTGATACAATCTGAAGGGTTGGGACGCAGCATGGACCAGTTCGAATCGAAGGACCGACTGATCGCCGGCGTCTCCTTCGACATTCCCGGCATGGGCTACAAGGACCCGCGCACGGGCGCGATCGAGGGCTTCGAACCCGACCTCGCCCGGGCGATCGCGCAAGACATCTTCGGCGCGCCCGATCGCGTGGACTTTCATCAGGTCCACGATGCGGGGCGCATCCAGGCCCTGCAGGACCATGCCGTGGACATGGTGATCTCCCAGCTCACGATCACGCCGGATCGTGCGGAGCAGGTGCTGTTCTCCACGCCCTATTGCGTGACCGGAGAGGCGATCCTGGTGCCCACGGACAGCACGATCGAGCGATTCGAGGATCTGGCGGGAAAACGGATCGCCGTGACGGCCGGCTCGGTCTCGATCCGCCGGATGCAGGCGGCACTCCCGTCATTGCCGGGCGCGACCCTGGTCGTGACGCCCCTGAGTGCCGGAAATCTCGAGGCCGTCGCCAAGGGCGAGGCGGATGCGGCGTCGAACGACCTGATCAACCTGACGCTCATGCAGCGACGGGCGGATCATCCGGAGCGCTACCGGATCATCGACATCGGCAAGCGGTTCGACCCGAAGCCGTTCGGGGCCGCGGTCGAGAAGAGCCGCCACGCGCTCGTCGCGCGCTTGAACCAGGCTATCGAACGGCTGAAGGCGAACGGCGAGATCGACAGGCTGCTCGACGCCGCGCTCGCCGGCGCGGGCAGTCGGGCTGCCCCGCCGGACTGAGCGACTCCGTTCGGCCGAGGCCTGGCGACCCGTGATTCACGAGCGCCGGTCCGTCGAGCAGCACCGTCGTGTCCGACCAGAACGCCGCCGTTCAGATGGTCTGGTTGTAGGCCCCGACCTCCGGGTGGGTGCGCAGCACGCCGTCGACGGCGGCGAACATATCGCGCATCCGCGCCTCGGACACCGGACTCTCCACCACCACGACCAGCTCGGGCTTGTTGGAGGAGGCGCGCACCAGCCCCCAGGTGCCGTCCTCGACCGTGACCCGGATGCCGTTGACGGTCACGATGTCGCGGACCTTTTGGCCGGCCACCGGCGCACCCGTCGAAGCCGCATCCTTGAAGTGAGCGATCACCGCGTCGACGACGCCGTACTTCGTCTCGTCGGCGCAGTGCGGCGACATGGTCGGCGACGACCACGTCTTGGGCAGCGCGTCGCGCAGGTCCGACAGGCTCTTGCCGGAGTTGCGGTCGAGCATGTCGCAGATCGCGAGCGCCGAGACGAGGCCGTCGTCGTAGCCGCGGCCGAACGGCGTGTTGAAGAAGAAGTGGCCCGACTTCTCGAAGCCGACCAGCGCCGAAAGCTCGTGGGTGCGGCGCTTCATGTAGGAGTGGCCGGTCTTCCAGTACTCGGTCCGCGCGCCGTTGCCGATCAGCACCGGGTCGGTGGCGAACAGGCCCGTCGACTTCACGTCGACGACGAACTGCGCGTTCGGGTGCAGGGCGGAGATGTCGCGCGCCAGCATCACGCCGATCTTGTCGGCGAAGATCTCTTCCCCTTTGTCGTCGACGACCCCGCAGCGGTCGCCGTCACCGTCGAAGCCGAGGCCGACATCGGCGCCGTTCTCCAGAACCGCGTCGCGGATGGCGTGCAGCATCTCGAGGTCTTCGGGGTTCGGATTGTAGCGCGGGAAGGTGAAGTCGAGCTCGGTGTCGAGCGGCACCACGTCGCAGCCGATCTTTTCGAGGATCGTCGGCGCGAAGGCGCCGGCCGTGCCGTTGCCGCAGGCGCAGACCACCTTGAGCTTGCGCGTCAGCGGTGCGCGTTTCGTCAGATCGGCGATGTACCGTTCCGGAAAATTCTCGACGAAGCGATACGATCCACCTCCCACGAGATCGAAGTCGGCGGCGAGCACGATCTCCTTCAGCTGCGTCATCTCCTCGGGGCCGAAGGTGAGCGGCCGCGCCATGCCCATCTTCACGCCGGTCCAGCCGTTGTCGTTGTGCGAGGCCGTCACCATGGCGACGCAGGGCACGTCGAGATCGAACTGGGCGAAATAGGCCATCGGCGTGATGGCGAGGCCGATGTCGTGCACGGTGCAGCCGGCGGCGAGCAGGCCGGAGACGAGCGCCGTCTTGATCGCGGCCGAGTAGCTGCGGAAGTCGTGGCCCGTGACGATCGACGGCGCGACGCCGGCGCGGCGGATCAGCGTGCCGAGCCCGATGCCCAGCGCCTGCACGCCCATCAGGTTGATCTCTTTCTCGAACAGCCATCGCGCGTCGTACTCGCGAAAGCCTGTCGGCTTCACCAGTGGCAGTGACTCGAAGTCGTAGGTGTTGGGCGACAGGGCAGGGCGGGGGACGGGGAACATGGGGACCTATGGCGTGAGAAGTCGAACAAGGATGCGGTGGCGGTCGTCCCTCTCCCCGCGCGCGGGGAGAGGGTGGCTCGCCGCAATGCGGCGAGACGGGTGAGGGGGCGTCTCGACGCAGCAGAGACTCTGCGATTCGCGGAAGCGCCCCCTCACCCGGACCGCTTCGCGGTCCGACCTCTCCCCGCAAGCGGGGAGAGGTGAATTGAATCACGCCTCCGCCGTGCTCTCGCCCGAGAGCGCGGCGGAGACGATCGCCTTCGCCTCGTTGACGATCGCCTGCAGGTGAACGGCATTCCGAAAACTCTCCGCATAGATCTTGTAGATGTTCTCGGTGCCGGACGGGCGCGCCGCGAACCAGCCGGCGTCGGTCGTCACCTTGAGGCCGCCGATCGCCGCGCCGTTGCCGGGCGCGTTGGTGAGCTTCGCCGTGATCGGGTCGCCGGCGAGCTCGCTCGCCGTCACGGCGGCGGGTGACAGCTTGCCCAATCGCGCCTTCTCGTCGGGCGTCGCGGCGGCGTCGATGCGCGTGTAGTGCGGCGCCCCGAACTTTTGGGTGAGCGCCTGGTAGTGCTCGCCCGGATCCTTGCCGGTGACGGCCGTGATCTCGGCGGCGAGCAGATCCATGATCAGCCCATCCTTGTCGGTCGTCCACGTCGTGCCGTCGCGACGCAGGAAGCTCGCGCCGGCGCTCTCCTCGCCGCCGAAGCAGCACGAGCCGTCGACGAGGCCGGGCACGAACCACTTGAAGCCGACCGGCACCTCCGAGAGCCTGCGGCCGAGGCTCGCGACCACCCGGTCGATCATGCTCGACGAGACCAGCGTCTTGCCGACCGCCGAGGTCGTCGGCCAGTCCTCGCGATGGGTGAGCAGATACTGGATGGCGACGGCGAGATAGTGGTTCGGGTTCATCAGCCCGACGCCCGGCACCACGATGCCGTGGCGGTCGGCGTCGGTGTCGTTGCCGAAGGCGACCTGATACTTGTCCTTCAGGCCGACCAGGCTCGCCATCGCATGCGGGCTCGAGCAGTCCATGCGGATCTTGCCGTCGTGGTCGACCGTCATGAAGGCGAAGCGGAAGTCTACGCCCTTGTTGACGATGTCGATGTCGAGCCCGTAGCGCGCGTTGATCGGCTCCCAGTAGGCGAGCCCGGCGCCGCCGAGCGGATCGACCGCGAGCTTCAGCCCGGCCGCCTTGATGGCCGCCATGTCGACCACGGCCTCGAGGTCGTTCACGTAAGAGTGGACGAAGTCGTCCTGCCGGGTCGTGTCGGCGCCGAGCGCGCGCTCGTAAGAGACGCGCCTCACGTCGCGATTGCCGTCGCGCAGCAGCGCGTTGGCGCGGTTCTCGATCCACTTGGTCGCGTCGGTGTCGGCCGGCCCGCCGTGCGGCGGATTGTACTTGAAGCCGCCGTCCTCGGGCGGATTGTGCGACGGCGTGATCACGATGCCGTCGGCGAGATGGTCCGTGCGGCCGCGGTTGTAGACCAGGATGGCGCGCGAGATCACCGGCGTCGGCGTGTAGCCGTCGCCCCGCTGGATGACGGCCGTGACGCCGTTCGCGGCCAGGACCTCGAGGGCGCTCCGCTGGGCCGGGCCGGAGAGCGCGTGCGAGTCCTTGCCCATGAACAGCGGGCCGTCGATGCCCTGCGCCGCCCGGTATTCGCAGATCGCCTGCGAGATCGCGAGGATGTGGGCCTCGTTGAACGAGGACGCGAGCGACGTGCCGCGGTGGCCCGAGGTGCCGAAGGCGACCTTCTGGGTGGCGTCGGAGACGTCGGGGGTGCGCTCGTAATAGGCGCGGTCGAGGCGGTCGAGATCGACCAGCAGCTCCGCGGGCGGAAGCTTGCCAGCGAGGGGCGAAATCGTCATCGGGTGGTCCCTGGTGGGCGCGGACGGGGTCCGGCGGAAATGCCGGCCAATCTACTGCGCCCCGCCCGGTTTGGCACGCGGGGGATTTTTTCGGGAAGTCATCCCTGGGGGGCGGACCTCGCGGTCATCCCGGGCGTCCATCCTCTCCCCGTCATCCTGAGGTGCTCGCGAAGCGAGCCTCGAAGGATGCGGCCGCGGCTCCTCGGCCGTCGCCCTTCGAGGCCCGGCTTTGCCGGGCGCCTCAGGGTGACGGATCGAAGGTGCGACCTGGGCGTGACGAGCTCGCCTCGCCTACCTCTCGATCGTCAGCCGCCCGTGGCGGTGCTCGAAGTGGACCCGCGACAGGTACGACATGCCGAGCAGGTTCTCCGCCAGGGCGCCGTCGGGCAGCACCAGGGCGGCGACGTCGTAGACCACGATGCCGCCGACATCGACCCTGCCGATCCGGGTCGGCGCCGCCATCACGGTGCCGTTGGCGGTCGACACCCGGGCCGTGAACTCGGCGGCCCGCGGCCGTACGCCGAGCCGGGCGGCGTCGCTCGCCTTGAGGGCGATCACCGAGGCGCCGGTATCGACCAGGAACGAGAGGCGCACGCCGTCCAGATAGGCCGTGGTCTGGAAATGGCCGCGCGCGTCCTTCAGGAGCGTCAGGGTCCCGCCGCCCGAGTCCGGCGGAGCGGCGGCTTTCGTCGGCGCGGCCGGGGCCGGATTGGCGGTGGCGTCGAGATAGAGCTTCGGCACCGTGGCGGCGAGCGCCAGCGCCAGAAGCGCGAAGACGATGATGCTGCGCATCGGCGGCGAACCCCGGAAAATGTCCGGGGCGGAGTGAAGCACGCCGCGGTGATCGGCGGGTTGACGCTGCCGCGGCGTCTGGCGCGATGGCAAACGGACGGTTGCCGTCGGCCCGGCGATCTTACCGATCGCCCGTCTCGAACAACCCAGCCCGTCTCAGTGCATCACGGCCTGGGATGCCTCGGCCAGCGCCCGGGCGGTCTCGGCCGCCGTCTCGGCGGCGCTTCGGCTCGCCGAAGCACTCTCGCGGCCGGCCGCCTCGGCGCGGGCGACGTAGCGCAGGCACTGCTGCTCGGCGTCGTAGCCGAGCAGGATGCCCAGCATAAAGTCGTGCTCGGCCGAGAGGTCGCACAGCGGCCCGGACATGAACCGCTTGACCGCCGTGACGGCGGCCGGGCGGCCGAACACCACGTTGAAGCGCGACCGGCAGGCCGCGTGGACGTGATGGGCGACGCCCGACGCCACCAGCCGCTCGACGATCGGCGTCACCGCCTCGGCATTGACCGTCATCAGCACCAGGGGCCGCATCCCCTTCGACAGCTCGTAGAGGTGATGGCGGAAGATGCCGAGCGTGGCGCTCAGAGAAGCTGGCTGATCCATGCCGTGATCCTCTTGTCGGATTTCGACGATTCACCGTCCTCGTCGAGCGCCAGCCCGACGAACTTGCCGTCCCGCTCGGCCTTCGAGGCCGTGTAGACGTAGCCGGCCGTCGCGGTGAAGCCGACCACGATGGCGCCCTTGGCGACCACCTGGTCGTAGAGCAGGCCCATGGCGTCGACGAAGCTGTCCGGATAGCTCGCCTGGTCGCCGGTGCCGAACAGCGCGACCTTCTTGCCGGCGAGGTTCGCGGCGGCGAGCTTGTCGAGCCCGCCGAACTCCCAGTCGGTCTGCAGGTCGCCCGCCCCGTAGATCGGCGAGCCGAGGATGAGGAGGCTGCAGGTCTCGAAATCCGCCGTGGTCGCCTGGGCGACGTCGATCGCCTTGCCCTGGACACGCTTGGCGATGCGCGAGGCGACCGCGCGCGTGGCGCCGGCATCCGATCCGTAGATCACGTTCACGCTCATGGTCCCACACTCATGGGGTCAGGCCTTCGACGGGGGTCGAACAACAGGGCCCCGGCCGAGCCATGGTCGGCGGCGGGGCGTGCGCGTACCGGAGTACGGAGCGACGCTAGCCCGCGACTTCGCCTCGCGTAAACAAGAAAAGCGTATCGATACAGTAGATTAGAGAAATGACAGTGTGAGATGATTTTGCGTTCGTCATTATAGGTCGTACAAACAAGACATTCGCGATCTGGCAAGGCTCTGACCGACCGCGATGATCGGCTCCGTCTCGAACCGATCCGAATTTTGATCGTTTCGAAAGTGAACAATGCTGTCGGGATTGTTCGAAGATCGACGCGCCGCCCGGCGGGGCGGGACGCGCAAATGGCCGCAGGCCGGCCCGCGGAAGCCGCCATGCTTTGCCTCGCCGCGCCGCGCCCCCTACGATGGCGGCTGCACCGGGTCTCGCGGGCGAGCCCGGCGCCCGGACTTGGAAGGACCGCTGCCGCAATGACCGCGACGACTGTGACGAAGACCCCGGCCGCTCCGACCGCGGTCGATCTCGGGGCGCTGCCCGAGTGGAACCTCGCCGATCTCTACCCCGGCATCGACTCGGCCGAGGTGAAGCGCGATCTCGATCGCGCCCGCACCGGCTGCGTCGCCTTCGAGGAGGCATTCAAGGGCCGGCTGGCGACGCTCGCCGCGCAGCCCGACGCCGGGAAGGCGCTCGCCGACGCGATCAAGCAGCTCGAAGGCCTCGACGACCTGCTCGGCCGCCTGATCTCCTATGCGAGCCTCGTCCATGCCGGCGACACCACGGATCCGGTGCGGGCCAAGTTCTACGGCGACGTCCAGGACCAGATCACGGCCGCCTCGTCGCATCTCCTGTTCTTCGCGCTCGAGCTGAACCGCATCGACGACGCGCTGCTCGAAAAGGCCATGCAGGACCCGGCCCTCGGGCACTACCGGCCGTTCATCGAGGACGTGCGCAAGGAGAAGCCGTATCAGCTCGAGGACCGCGTCGAGCAGCTCTTCCACGAGAAGTCGGTGACCGGCTACGCGGCCTGGAACCGGCTGTTCGACGAGACCATCGCGGGGCTGCGCTTCTCCGTGCAGGGCAAGGCGCTGCCGCTGGAGCCGACGCTGACGCTGTTGCAGAACCCGAGCGAGACGGTGCGCCGCAAGGCCGCCGAGGCGCTGGCCGAGACCTTCGGCAAGAACCTGCGCACCTTCACGCTGATCACCAACACGCTCGCCAAGGACAAGGAGATCTCCGACCGCTGGCGCGGCTTCGCGGACATCGCCGACTCGCGGCATCTCGCCAACCGGGTCGAGCGGGAGGTCGTCGAGGCGCTGGTCGCCGCCGTGCGGGAAAACTATCCGCGGCTGTCGCACCGCTACTACGCCCTGAAGGCGAAGTGGTTCAAGAAGGAGCGTCTCGCCCACTGGGACCGCAACGCGCCGCTGCCCAAGGTGGCGACGCCGACCATCCCCTGGGACGAGGCGAAGGACGCGGTGCTGTCGGCCTACGGCCAGTTCTCGCCCCGCATGGCCGAGATCGCCGGGCGCTTCTTCACCGATCGCTGGATCGACGCGCCGACGCGGCCCGGCAAGGCGCCGGGCGCCTTCGCGCATCCGACCGTGCCGTCGGCGCACCCCTATGTGCTGCTGAACTACCAGGGCAAGACGCGCGACGTGATGACGCTCGCCCACGAGCTGGGTCACGGCGTCCACCAGGTGCTCGCCGCCAAGAACGGCCCGCTGATGGCGCCGACCCCGCTGACGCTCGCCGAGACGGCGAGCGTGTTCGGCGAGATGCTCACCTTCCGCAAGCTGCTCGACGCCATCACGGACAGGAAGCGCCGTCGCGCCATGCTGGCCGGCAAGGTCGAGGACATGCTCAACACGGTGGTGCGGCAGATCGCGTTCTACACGTTCGAGCGCGACATCCACACCGAGCGCCGCGAGGGCGAGCTGACCGCCGAGCGGATCGGCGAGATCTGGATGAAGGTGCAGTCCGAGAGCCTCGGCCCGGCGATCGAGCTGAAGCCCGGTTACGAGACGTTCTGGGCCTATATCGGCCACTTCGTCCACGCGCCGTTCTACGTCTACGCCTACGCGTTCGGCGACTGCCTGGTGAACGCCCTGTACGCCGTCTACGAGAACGCCCACGAGGGCTTCGCCGAGCGCTATCTCGACATGCTGGCGGCCGGCGGCACCAAGCCGCACGCCGAGCTGCTCGCGCCGTTCGGCCTCGACGCCCGCGACCCCGGCTTCTGGCAGGGCGGCCTCGGCCTGATCGCCAGCATGATCGACGAGCTGGAGGCGATGGAGGGGAAGTAGGGCGGGCGCGCGCGCCCGATCCTCCGCCCTCACCCTGAGGAGACTGCGAAGCAGCCGTCTCGAAGGGCGAGGGCGGTCCCTCGGGTTCCGTGGCCTCATGGTTCGAGACGCGGCCTGCGGCCGCTCCTCACCATGAGGGTGAGGGTCAATGCATCCGCGGCATGCGCAGGAAGCGTTGGCGGTCGCCCGAGGTGACGCGCAGCGCCAGCATGCGGCCGTCGCGCTGCACCGTGATCGGCACCTCGACGCCGGCGGCCCCGAGCGACCAGATCCGCTTGAACAGCGCGGCGAGCGTGTCGACCTGCGCGTCGGCGACCGAGAGCAGCACGTCGCCGGCGCGCAGGTCGGCCCGCTGGGCCGGGCTGTCCTTCGCCACCCCGACGACCACCAGCTTGTCCTCCAGCTCGGTGACGTAGACGCCGAGCCAGGGCCGCGCCGGCCGGTTCGGCCGGCCGTGGCGGAGCAGATCGTCGAGCACCGGGGTCAAGAGGTCGATCGGCACGATCATGTTGACGTGGAACACGGTGTCCGGGTCGCGCCGCTGCTCCAGATGCAGCGAGCCGATGCCGACCAGCTCGCCGGCGGCGTTGATCAGCCCGGTGCCGCCCCAGTTGGGATGCGCCGGCGCCGTGAAGATGGCGTCGTCGAGCACGTACTCCCAGTAGCCGGCGAACTCCTGGCGGGCGACGATGCGGGCCGCGATGGCGCGGTGGCGGCCGCCGGCGGCGGCCAGGATCGCGTGCTCGCCGACCAGCAGGTCGGCCGATTTGCCGAGCGGCAGCACCGGCAGATCGAGCCGGCCGAGCGCCTGCACCAGCCCGAAGCCGGTCTCGTGATCGAAAGCGAGAGGATGGCCCGGCACGACGCGGCCGTCGATGGTGCGCAGCCACACCGACTCGGCCTCGGTGATCAGGTAGCCGATGGTGAGCACGAGGCCGCGGTCGCCGATGACGACGCCGTGGCCGGCCCGCTCGGTGCCGAGCGTCTCGGCCGTGGTGGCGTCGGCCGGCACCTCGGCGCGCAGCGACACGACGGCGGACAGCGCCTGGTCGAGATCGAACTTGTAGCCCTCCGCCTTCGGCTGTGCGGCCGGCGGAATCTTCCAGTCCCCGGAGGACGGCATCGGCATCTCCCCTGAGCGATGCCGAAGGCATCGCCGGGCGCGCCCGGCGAGGCGCTCCCGCGCCAGATTTAGAGAGCCTGGACAGGGAGGACAATAAGCGGGCGCGCGGACCGCCATGCGAGATCGTCGCGTCCGGTCGCCCGGACGACTCGGGAGCAGGGTGATCCGGGAAGGACCGAACCCGCGCGGGACGAGCCGTTGCGGGGGGCGCCGTCGCGTCAACGCGCGGCGAGCGCCGCCGCGATCGCCTCGATGCGGTTGCGCGAATAGCTCGGCAGCCCGGCGCTGATCGAGGAGCCGGTGTTGAACGAGGAGTTGCCGGCGAGCACCTGGGCCGGGACCATGTTGCGCAGCACCGGCACGCCTTCGAGCTCCTTGCGCTTCTCGAACAGGTCGCTCTCCACGGCGAGCGCCACGAACATCGAGGCGATGGTGCGGTTGGGGTCGGCCGGGCTCGGCTGCAGCACGGCCAAGACCTTGCCGAACTGCATCACCTGGTTGACGTGCACGATGGTCTGCTCGAGCGCCGCCGCGACCGGCGTGTCGACCCCGGTCAGGGCCGCCACGGCGGCCTGGTCGATGTCGGCCGGCGGGACGATCCGGACCTCGCTCTGGAACTCCAGGTGGTCGGCGATCTGCTTGCCGGAGTCGCGCAGCTTGTTGAGCAGCATGATGGCGGCCGGCAGCTTGCCCTCGAACTGGTAGCGCGACTGGACGCAGATCGTCGTGGTCGGGCTCTCGCACCAGCGGCGGTCGGGGTTGTGGGCGGACAGCCTCGCGTCCTTGTTGGGCACCACGGCGTCCGGGCCGATCAGCCGATGCTTGATGGCCGGGTCCATCGTCTCCAGTGTCGGCAGCGTGACGAAGCGTGTCAGGTCGACGCTGGCCGGCGGCCGGGCGAGCTCGAGCTTCGCCTCGGCGACATACATGTGCAGCTTGCGCTTGAAGGTCTTGCTGACGCCGTTGACGGTCGCCGTGACGCTCGGCTCCTCGTAGGCCGGATAGAGGGCGAGCAGGCGCTTCTGCTGCGGCCGGGCTTTGGCCCAGTCGGAGAAGCGGATCAGCCCGGTCTTCGGGTCGACCAGGCTGTCGTCGCGGTGGTCCGTGAAGGCGATGGTGCCGGCCGGCAGCGAGCCCGGCGCGACCTTGGCGATGTCCGGCACCTCCTGGATGCGGAAGCCGGCCGCGGCGGCGGCGCCGATCGCGAGACCCAGCACGGCCGCCGTCAGGGTCGGAACGAGAATCCGCGCCGGAACGAGACGCTTCGCCGTCATCGGGGTGCTCACGGGATCGCTTCTCACCACTCACCAATACCTGTCGCGGTCGGCGTAGGGGTACTGCGGGTCGACCCGCTGGGCCGGATAGTCGCGGCCATAGTAGCGCGGCTCGGCGCTGCGGCCGAGCTGGCCGAACAGCCCGCCCGGCACCTGCGCCGGCGGCCGCACGCCCTGGCCGTAGGGAGAGCCGTACGGTGTGCCATAGGGCTGCGGACGCTGGTAGGGGCTCTGCTGCTGCCAGCCGAACGGGAAGCCCTGGAAGAAGCCGCCGCCCCCGCCCCAGCTGCCGCCGTAACCGCCGCCGTAGGGACTGCCGCCGGTGCCGTAGCCGTAAAGCTCGCCGTCGTAGGGATCGCGATAGCCCTGGCTCGCGACGTCGTAGGACGACACCATCTGGTGCTGGGTGTCGGCGACCTCGCCGGAGCGGTCCACCCGGAACCACTCGCTGAAGGCGCCGGCCGTGCTCTGCGGCAGGCGGGTGCCGCTGCGCAGGTCGATCGGCAGCGCGATCAGGCTCTTCTGCGCCTCGCGCGAGGGCGGGGCGAGCGGCGTCTTCCTGGCGACCTTGGCCCACACCTGGTCCATGATGGCGGCGAAGATCGGCACCGCCACCGAGCCACCGGTCTGGCCGGAGCCGAGCGTGCGGCGCTTGCCGTCTGCGTTGTCGTAGCCGACCCACACGGCGATCGTCACGTCGTTGGAGAAGCCGACGAACCAGGCGTCGTTCTCGTCGTCGCTGGTGCCGGTCTTGCCGGCGACATAAGGGGCGAGGCCCGCATAGGCGCGCGCGGTGCCGCGCGAAAGCACGCCCTGCAGCATGCTCTCGAGCTGGACGAAGGCGGCGCGGTCGCCGCCGGCGAGCGCGCGCGGCTCGCCCTTGTGGCGGTAGACGGTCTTGCCCTGCTCCTCGACCTCCTCGACCGCGTAGGGCTCCGGTCGCTGGCCCTCGTTGGCGACCGCCGCGTAAAAGGCGGCGAGGTCGATCAGCCGCACCGGCTGGGCGCCGAGCACGAACGGATAGTAGCCGACGCAGTCGCGATAGACCTGCGCCTCGAGCGCCAGCTCGCACACCTTGGCGAGGCTCTGGCTCGGGTCGGACGAGATGCCGCCGTCGAGCAGCTGCGCCGTGACGAGGTTCTTCGAGTATTCGAGGCCGAGCCGCAGCGTGAGGATGCCGGAGCCGCCGCCCGAATAGTTCTTCGGCGTCCAGTAGTCGCGCTCGCGGGTCGCCGCCGAGGTGCCGCCGATCGGCGGCAGGGTGATCGGCTCGTCGCGCACCAGCGTGTTGGGCTGCAGGCCCTTGTGGAGCGCGGCCAGATAGGTGAACGGCTTGAACGCCGAGCCGGGCTGACGCGATGTCTGCGTCGTGCGGTTGATCTGGCTGAGCGGATAGGAGAAGCCGCCCGCCATCGCGAGGATCCGGCCGGTCTTGTTCTCCAGCACCAGGGCGGCGCCCTGCACGGTCGGTCGGATGCGCAGATCGGCGCGGGCGCCCTTCTTTCCGTCGGTCGCCTTCACGTAGACGACGTCGTGGAGCGAAAGCGCGCGGCGCGCCTGCGCCGTCGCGTTCGACAGCGGCAGCACGCGCCCGTCGGTCAGGCCGACCCGGATGTCGGGAGCGGTCTGCACCACCACGGCCGGGCTCCAGTGCACGTCGTAGAGCGGCATGCGGGCGTTCTTCAACGCCTCCAGCCAGGGCACGGCGGGAGCGGGCGGCGCCGGCGAAGCGGTCTGTGCAGGTGCGGCGGGCTTGGCGGCGGGCTTGGCGGCCGGCTTGGCCTTCTTGCCGCGCCTCTGCTGGGGCGGCGGAGCGGGCTCGGCGGCGGGCTCCGGCGCCGTCGCGGTCGGCGGGGCCGCCGCCGGCGCGGGGGGCGCGGCCGCGGTGGTGTCCGAGGCCGCCCGGGCGGCCTGGAGTTTCTGGATGGCGGCCGCGAGGTTCAGCTCCGGCCCGGCGAACTGGGCGCGGCCGGTCGACGCCTCGTAGCGCCACAGCCCCTCCTGCAGGGCCGCCTCGGTCGCCTTCTGCAGGTCCGGATGAATGGTCGATTTCACCGTCGAAGAGGCCGCGGTGAGCGGCGACACGCCGGGCAGGCCGCGTGCCTCGCGGGCGATATGGTCGAGCACGTGGAAGCCCGACGTGCGGCTGAGCCGCTCGTAGGGCGCATAGGCGACCCCGGCGGCACGCGCCGCGCTCGCCTGCTCGGGCGTGACGAAGCCGTCCTCCTGCATGCGGTTCAGCACATAGGAGAGGCGCTCCTGGGCGCGCGCCGGATGGCGGTCTGGGCTGTAGTAGGTCGGCCCCTTGGTGAGGCCGGCGAGCGCCGCGCCTTCGGCCAGCGTCAGCTCGGAGGCGGGCTTGGCGAACCAGCTGCGCGCGGCGAGCTCGATGCCCCAGGAGCCGCGGCCGAGGAAGATCGTGTTGAGATAGAGCTCAAGGATCTCGTCCTTGGAGAGAATCTGCTCGACCCGCGCCGCGACGATCACCTCGCGGATCTTGCGCTCGTAGGTGAGGTCGTCGCCGACCAGGAGATTCTTCACCACCTGCTGCGTGATGGTGGAGCCGCCCTGCGGTCGGCCCGGCCGGGCGAGGTTGCCGACCATGGCGCGGATCAGGCCGCGCTCGTCGATTCCCGTGTGCTGATAAAACCGCTTGTCCTCGGCGGCGACGAACGCCTCGCGCACGTGCTTCGGGATGTCGGAGAGCGGCACGTAGACGCGGCGATTGTCGGGCTCGAACACCTCGGCGAAGCGGCCGCCCTTCTGGTCCAGGATCGTGGAGGTGCCGGCCGGCTTGTAGCCCTTGAGCTTCTTGTGGTCGGGCAGGTCGGCGACCGCCTTGTTGTACCAGTCGACGACGGCGCCGATGTCGGCCGGCGAGTCGGCCACCGTCTCGTTCTTGCAGAATTGCTTGTAGAGCGGCGGCAACGCCTTGAAGTCGAGCCCCTTGAACGCCTTGATCTCGCCCGTGAAGGCCTGCGGGTCGTCGAGCGCGGTCGAGATCAGGCCGTCGATGTCGATCGACTCGATGTCGAACGCCTTTCGCATGTGCGTGCAGCCATCGCGCAGGATCTGCACGACGCGGGCCTGATCGCGGTCGCGGTCGAACGTCGTCTCGATCGCCTCGGGCCGGGTCGCGACCTGGCTCAACGCCAGGAACGCCGCGAGCAGCTTCACCAGGATCACATCCATGCCACCGACCCGGTTGGTCCGCCCCGACACGCGGACGGCGTTACAGATTTAGGCGACTTACAACGGCGAATTTACGGTGGCGTTCCGTCGGGTCCGTGCAAATTTGCGGCATCGCAGGGGCTTAGCCCCGCCCGCGGCCCCGGTTTCCGTCGACGAGGTTAACGGCGCGGCCGTTAAGGGAGGATTTCGGCCGGCTGGTCGGGTGTCGCGTCCCGGGCGTCACGTCCCTCTCGGCTTCGCCCGGCGGGTGGCGGGGGCGGAGAGCGGATCCTCGGGCCACGGATGCTTGGGGTAGCGGCCGCGCAGGTCGGTGCGGACGTCGGCGTACGAGCCGCGCCAAAACGTCGGCAGATCCTTGGTGATCTGCACGGGCCGGTGCGCCGGCGAGAGAAGCTCGACGATCAGCGGCACGCGGCCGCCGGCGATGCTCGGATGCTGGTCGAGCCCGAACAGCTCCTGCACCCGGATGGCGAGCTTCGGCCCCTCCGGGCTCTCGTAGTCGATCGGCACGGTGGAGCCGGACGGCGCGTCGAAATGGGTCGGCGCGTCGTGGTCGAGCTTCTTGCGCAGGTTCCACGGCAGCAGGGCGTGCAGCGCGTTGGAGAGCGTGTCGGCGCCGATCTCGGCGAGCGAGGTCTTGTCCATCAGGGCCGGCGCCAGCCAGTCGCCGACGGTGGCCAGCAACGTGTCGTCGGACAGGTCCGGCCACTCCTCGCCCTCGTGCCGGCGCAGGAAGCTCACCCGGTCGCGCCATTGCGACAGCGCCGAGGACCACGGCAGCCGCGCGAGGCCGAGCGTGCCGATGCCTTCGGCGAGCCTTTGGGCCGTCTCGGCGTTCGGCACGATCTTCACCGGCCGCTCGGCGAGCGCGACGGCGCCGAGGCGCCGCGCCCAGCGCCCGCGAAGACTGGCCGAGCCGGAATCGAACGTCACCTCGTCGCTGTCGACGATGCGGTCGGCGAACAGCGCCTCGATGTCCTCGATCGCGATCGGGGCAGCGAGCCGGACGCGGCTGGCGCCGGCGCTCCCGGCGAGCTCAGCGACGGTGAGGAACGGCGCCCGCGCCAGCGCCGAGGCGGTGTCGACGGTGGCGCCGCGGCCGCTCGCCAGCAGCACGCCGCCGCCCGCGCCGCCGCGCGCCTTCGCCACCCGGTCCGGATAGGCGAGCGCCAGCACGGCGCCGGCCGCCGTGTCGGTGCCGCCGGCGAGGCGGGCGCCGTCCGGAAGGCCGAGGCTGCCGCCGGCCCGCTTGCCGGCATTCGCCATCTCGGCCCAGCGGCCGGCCATGCGGCGGGCGTCCTCGGCGCGGCGCGAGCGGTCGCGCCGCAGACCCTCGACGCGGTGGCGCAAGTCCGGGTCGGTGCCGCCGAGCCCGCGCTCGGTGATCACCACGGCGATGTCTGCCGCCAAGGGAGCCGCGCCGAGCCCGGCCGCCGCCAGCACCATGCGGGAGAGCCGCGGCGGCAGCGGCAGGGCGCGCAGGCGCTGGCCGAGATCGGTGATGCGGCCGTCCGGGCCGAGCGCGCCGAGGCTTTTCAACAGCGCGGTGGCCTCGGCCAAGGCGGGGGGCGGGGGCGGATCGAGAAACAGGAGCTTACCCGGGTCGGTCACGCCCCAATGGGCGAGGTCGAGCACGAAGCCGCCGAGATCGGCGGCGAGGATCTCGGGCTGCACGAACGGCTCGAGCGAGGCCGTCTCGCGCTCGTCCCACAACCTGTAGCAGACGCCCGGCTCGGTGCGCCCGGCGCGGCCGCGGCGCTGGTCGGCCGCGGCGCGCGACACCCGCACGGTCTCCAAGCGGGTGAGGGCGAGATCCGGCTCGTAGCGTGGCACCCGGGCGAGGCCGGAGTCGACCACCACCCGGACGCCCTCGATGGTCAGCGAGGTCTCGGCGATCGATGTCGCCAGCACGACCTTGCGGCGGCCGGCCGGCGCCGGCGCCACGGCGCGGTCCTGCACGTCGGCGTCGAGTGCCCCGAACAGCGGCACCACGTCGACGGCCGGATCGGCCAGCTTCTCGGCCAGGAGACTTTCGGTGCGGCGAATCTCGGCGGCGCCCGGGAGGAACACCAGGATCGAGCCGGGCTCGGTCCGCAGCGCCCGCAGCACCGCCTCGGCGACCTGCGGCTCCAGGTGCCTGCCGGGATCGCGCGGCAGGTGTCTCGTCTCGACCGGGAAGGCGCGGCCCCGGCTCTTCACCACGGGGGCGTCCCCGAGGCTTTTTGCGATGCGGGCGCCGTCGATGGTGGCGGACATGACGAGGAGCTTGAGGTCCTCGCGCAGCCCCTCCTGAGCGTCGCGGGCGAGCGCCAGGCCGAGATCGGCATCGAGCGAGCGCTCGTGGAACTCGTCGAACAGCACCGCGGCGACGCCGTCGAGCGTCGGGTCGTCGAGGATCATGCGGGTGAACACGCCCTCTGTGACCACCTCGATGCGGGTCTTCCCCGAGATCTTCGAGCCGAAGCGCACCCGGTAGCCGACCGTGTCGCCGACGCTTTCGCCGAGCGTCGCGGCCATGCGGGCGGCGGCCGCGCGGGCGGCGAGCCGACGCGGCTCCAGCACCAGGATCTTCTTGGCCCTGGCCCACGGCTCGGCCGCCAGCACCAGCGGCACCCGCGTCGTCTTGCCGGCGCCGGGCGGCGCGACCAGCACGGCGGCGTCGCGCGTCGCGAGCGCCGCGGTGAGCGCCGGCAGGGCCTCGTCGATCGGCAGGGGGACGTCGAACCGCATCGGACTCTTCACGTTCGTGTGTGCCGGCTACGCCCGGCGATTAACTGCGATAAAAGACCACCCTTGCGGGCGAGTGCGGTTCTTGCCCTTTTTAGGAGGGCGCGACCATCCCGACCCGAACCGGCTGGTGCCGGACCCGGGAGCGAGGCGAGGACGCCAGAAACAGGCAAGGACGGACGATGGCAACCCCCGTGACCGCCACTCCCGCGACCGCCGCTGCGATGGCCGCCCCGATGGCCGCCCCGATGGGCGCCCCTTGCCGGGTCGACTGGGTCGACACCGCCAAGGGCCTCTGCATCCTCATGGTGGTGCTCTTGCACTCGACCTTCGGGGTCGAGCAGGCGGTCGGCCGCGAGGGCTTCATGCACGCCGTCGTCGCCTTCGCCAAGCCGTTCCGGATGCCGGACTTCTTCCTGATCTCCGGCCTGTTCCTGGCGCGCGTGATCGACCGCGACTGGCGCCTCTACACGGACCGCAAGGTCGTCCACTTCGCCTATTTCTATCTGCTGTGGATGACCATCCAGCTGGTCGTGAAGTCGCCCGTGCTGGCCGCCGAGCACGGCAGCTGGTGGGGTGTGCCGGGCGACTGGGCGCTGGCGCTGATCGATCCGTTCGGCACGCTGTGGTTCATCTATCTGCTGCCGGTGTTCTTCGTGGCGACCAAGCTCGCCCGGCAGCTGCGCATCCCGCCGCTCGCCGTGTGGCTGGTCGCGGCCGCGCTGGAGACCGCCCCGATCCACACCGGCTGGATGGTGCCGGACGAGTTCGCGGCCCGCTTCGTCTACTTCTACACCGGCTTCCTGCTCGCCCCGCGGGTGTTCGCGCTGGCCGAGGCGGCCGCGGCGCGGCCGTGGCTCTCCGTCGGCGGGCTCGCCGCGTGGGCGCTCGTCAACGGCGCGCTGGTGTTCGGCGGGTTCTCCGAGTGGCCCATCGTCTCGCTCGCGCTCGGTCTCGCCGGCGCCTGCGCCATCATCGTGCTGGCGACGCTTTTGGTGCGCAGCCGCGTGTTCGATCCGATCCGGTACTGCGGCGAGCACTCGATCGTCGTCTACCTCGCCTTCTTCCTTCCCATGGCGGCGACCCGCATCGTGCTGCTCAAGACCGGCGTGATCGACAGCGTCGGGCTGATGTCGCTGATCGTGACGGCCGCCGGCATCCTCGGCGCGCTGGCGATGTGGTGGGCGGTGCGCGGCACCCGGCTCGATTTTCTCTTCACCCGGCCCGACTGGGCCCATGTCGCGCCCCGCAAGCGGCCGGCCGAGGCCCGGCTGCAGCCGGCCGAGTAGGCCATGGCCCTGCGGATCGTTCGCCTCGGGACACCCCGGCTGCCGCGCGAAGGCACCCGAATCGGCACGGTGCGTCGGCCGCCGCGCGGCGTCCGCAAGGAGCGTTGGGCCACCGACGACTGGTTCGACACCTGGCTGCCGGAGCTGTCGCCGAGCGCCGAGCTGGTCGCGAAGGCCCATGCCGCGGCGACGGAGGCCGGCTGGAAGGCGTTCGCGCGCGCCTTCCGGGCCGAGATGGGCGAGCCGGCAGCGCGCCATCTCCTCGACCTCCTCGCGACCCTGTCGCACGCCTCGAACCTGTCGATCGGCTGCTACTGCGAGGACGAGACCCGCTGCCATCGCGCGATCCTGCGCGAGCTCCTGGTCGCCCGCGGCGCTGTTCTGGATTGAGCTTCGTCCGCCCCGGCGGCGGGCTGGCATTGGGCTGCGGGAGTGTATAGTTCGGGTCCGCGACGGCGGTCCTCGACCGCTCGATCCTCGATCCTCGATCCCGAATCCCGAACCCGAGCCGAGAATGTCCGCCGAACCGCTCGCCCGCCCGCTGCGCAAGGGCGACCACGTCTTCCTGATCGACGGGTCGTCCTTCGTGTTCCGCGCCTACTTCGCCATGTTCAAGGCGGCGCAGAGCCGGGGCCGCTCCTTCACCCGCTCCGACGGCCTGCCGATCGGCGGCGTGATGGCCTTCTGCAACATGATGTGGAAGATCCTTCGCGAGGGGCTCGATGGCGTGAGCCCGACCCACCTCGCCGCGGTGTTTGACCACTCCGGCAAGACCTTCCGCAACGACCTCTATGCCGACTACAAGGGCCACCGCCCCGAGCCGCCGGACGAGCTGATCCCGCAGTTCCCGCTGATGCGCGACGCAGTGCGGGCCTTCGGCCTGATCCCGATCGAGCAGGAAGGATTCGAGGCCGACGACCTGATCGCCACCTATGCGCGCGTCGCCCGCGAGGCCGGCGCCGACGTGACCATCGTGGCCGGCGACAAGGATCTGATGCAGCTCGTGCGCGACGGCGTCGTGATGTACGACCCGATGCCCGGCAACGAGCGCCGCATCGGCCGCGACGAGGTGATCGCCAAGTTCGGCGTGCCGCCCGAGAAGGTGCCGGACGTGCAGGCGCTGATCGGCGACCCGACCGACAACGTGCCGGGCGTGCCCGGAATCGGCGTGAAGACCGCGGCGCAGCTCATCGGCGAGTACGGCGATCTCGATACGCTGCTGGCCCGCGCGAGCGAGATCAAGCAGGAGAAGCGCCGGCAAACCATCCTCGACAACGCCGAGACGGCACGGCTGTCGCGGCAGCTCGTGCTGCTCGACGATCACGTCGACCTCGTCTGTCCGCTCGACGACCTGCTGCTCGACGGGCGTGACGCGAAGAAGCTGATCGCCTTCCTCAAGGCGATGGAGTTCTCCACGCTCACCCGGCGCGTCGCCGAGGCGCTGGCGATCGATCCCAACGACGTCGACGCCGATCCTGCGCTGCGCGCGGCGCCGAGTTCGGGAACGGCTGCGGACGCGGCCTCCGGGCCGTCGGAGCCCGCGGCCGGCGAGCCGCGCCGCGCCGGCGCCTCCGGCCAGCTCGGCTTCGATCTCGGCGACACGCGGCCGAAGCCGGCGGTGCGGACGAACGGCGGCGGCGACGTCGTGGTGTCGCCCGACCAGCTCGTCGCGGCCCGCAAGGCGGAGCTTTCGACCCAGAAGCTCGACCGCGCCGGCTACCGCACTCTTCACGATCTCGCCGCCCTGAGGGACTGGGTGCTGGAGGCGGTCGACCAGGGTTTCGTCGCGCTCGATCTCACGGTGACGTCGCACGATCCCATGCGGGCCGATCTGGTCGGCTTTTCCATCGCGCTCGCGCCCGGACGCGCCGCCTACGTGCCCTTGGGTCACCGCCGCGGCGACGATCTCCTCGCCGGCGGTGGGCTCGTTCCTGATCAGATCCGGCTCGACGATGCGCTGGCGCTCTTGAAGCCGATGCTGGAGAGCCCGGGGGTTCTGAAAATCGGGCACGACTTGAAGGCCGACCTGCACGCGCTCGCCCGCCACGGCATCACGGCGGTGGCGATCGACGACATCCAGCTCATGTCCTACGTGCTCGACGCCGGCCTCGGCCCGCACGGGCTCGCCGATCTGGCGCGTCGCCATTTCGGCCACGACGCGCTGGCGCTGATCGACATCGCCGGCAAGGGCAAGGCGCAGGTGCCGTTCGAGCAGGTCGAGATCGCGCGCGCCTGCCCGTATTGCGCCGAGCAGTCCGACATGGCGCTGCGGCTGTGGCGGCTGTTTCGCGCGCGGCTCGTCGCCGAACGGATGACGACGGTCTACGAGACCCTCGAACGCCCATTGGTGCCGGTGCTGATGCGCATGGAGCGGCGCGGCATCGCCATCGACCGCGAGATGCTCTCGCGATTGTCCGGAGAACTTGCGCAGAAGGCGGCGGCGCTCGAAGCCGAGGTGCAGGAGCTGGCCGGCGAGCCGTTCAATCTCGGCAGCCCCAAGCAGCTCGGCGACATCCTGTTCGGCAAGTTCGCACTGCCCGGCGGAAAGAAGACCAAGACCGGCGCCTGGTCCACGTCGGCCAATGTGCTGGACGAGCTCGCCGAGCAGGGGCACACGCTGCCGGTGAAGCTGCTCGAGTGGCGGCAGCTGACGAAGCTGAAATCGACCTACACGGATCTGCTGCCGACCTTCGTCAATCCGGAGACGCGGCGCGTCCACACGACTTTCGCGCTCGCCGCGACGACGACGGGGCGCCTGTCGTCGGCGGATCCGAATCTTCAGAACATCCCGGTGCGCACCGAGGAGGGGCGCAAGATCCGGCGCGCCTTCGTCGCGCAGCCGGGGACCAAGCTCGTCTCCGCCGATTATTCCCAGATCGAGCTGCGGCTGCTGGCCGAGATCGCCGACATCGCGGCGCTGAAGACAGCCTTCCAGGACGGGCTCGACATTCACGCCATGACGGCGTCGGAGATGTTCGGCGTGCCGGTCGCCGGCATGCCGGGCGAGGTGCGGCGCCGCGCCAAGGCGATCAATTTCGGCATCATCTACGGCATCTCGGCCTTCGGGCTCGCCAATCAGCTCGGCATCCCGCGCGAGGAGGCCGGCGCCTACATCAAGCGGTACTTCGAGAAGTTCCCGGGCATCCGCGACTACATGGAGGCGACCAAGCTGTTCTGCCGCACGCACGGCTATGTCACGACGCTGTTCGGGCGGAAGTGCCACTACCCGGACATCGGCGCGTCGAACCCGTCGCTGCGCGCCTTCAACGAGCGCGCGGCCATCAACGCCCGCCTGCAGGGCACGGCGGCCGACATCATCCGCCGCGCCATGGCGCGCATGGACGATGCGCTGGCGGCGAGCAGGCTCTCCGCCCGCATGCTGCTCCAGGTCCACGACGAGCTGGTGTTCGAGGTGCCCGAGTCCGAGGTGGAGGCGACCCTTCCAGTCGTGAAGCGCGTGATGGAGCAGGCCGCCATGCCGGCCGTCGCCCTCTCGGTGCCCCTCCACGTCGACGCCCGCGCCGCCGACAACTGGGACGAGGCGCATTGACACTCTCTTCGGCCGGTCGGCTCGCTCCCTCACCCTCTCCCAAAGGGAGAGGGTCGACGCGCGTTGCGCGTCGGGGTGAGGGGTTAGGGCGCCAATTGGAGACCTCGGCACCCCCTCACCCGGATCTCGCGCTATTGCGCGAGATCCGACCTCTCCCCGCTGGGGAGAGGTGAACGCGCCAGCTCCGACTGGCTCAGCCCCGATCGCTTGCGCGCCTTCGCGACCGCGGCCGCCAGCGCGAACTCCTCCTCCAGCGCCTCGTACTCCTGGCGATAGGTCAGATCCTTCATCCACCGCTCGTGAAGATCTCCGATCCTGGTCATCGCAGCCTCCAGTCGGGTCTCCAGCGCCCGCTCACTGTCCCTGCGGCACCGGCTCCGCCGCCGCCACGGTCCGGGGCGTGGCGCGCAGGCTTCTCAGGAACGAGCGATAGGCCGGGTGCTGGGCGAGCGCGTCGCCGCCGGCGGCGATCAGGGCGTCGACCTGGTCGACCGGCAGGCGGAAGCGGGTCGGCACGGCATTGAGGGCGGCGGCGCGGGCGGGATCGAGCTTGTCGAAGGCGACCCGGCCGATGAAGCCGTCGAGGTCGCGGCAGTTCCAGCCCGCCGTGGTGCCGCGCAGCCGCTGCACCTCGGCCATCGAGAGCCCGCAGCGCCAGCGGATCAGCTGACCGCGCCAGTCCTGCAGGCTGAGCTGGAAGGCGCTGTAGCTCGACCACACGCTGGAGGCGAGCGCCGCATTGGTGGAGGCGGCGATCAGCTCGACGCCGGTCGGGCCGTCGAGCGTCTGGGCCCAGGTGCCTTCCGTCACCTGCTCGGAATCGACGACGATGAACAGGATGCGGCGGATGCGGGCGGCGTGCGCGGCGGTGAGCGGGCCGTAGGGCGTGTTCGCCGCCTCGCGGGCGACCGTGAAGCTCGACAGGCCGAAATTGTCGACGACGCCGCCGTCGACCAGCTTGACGTAGCGCATCGAGCCGTCGCGATAGCGGGTCATGCCGCGGGCGACCGCCTTCATCATCGGGCTCGCCGCCGGGTCGTCGCGGGCGCGCGCCATCCAGGCCGGGAGCGGGGCGTCGCACTTGCCCGGGAAGGTCTCCAGCACCACGGGCGCGAAGGCGAGCGGGACGGCCGCCGACGCCGCCACGGCGGAGGAGAGCGGATAGCGGGCGAGATCGCTGCACAGCGCCGCGAAGGTCGACGGCGTGAAGACGAAGGGCGTGCGGTTGTAGAGGTCGCTGGCGTTGATCACCACCTGGGGGCGGCGATGCGTCAGCAGCGCCCCGAAGGTCGCGCCGTCGAACAGGTTGGCGTCGAGCCAGCGGCGGAACGGCGCGTCGCCGTTGACGCCACCCCCGAAGGCGCGGGCGATGTTGCCGAACGACACGGCCGTGTTGAGGGCCGCCTCGGCGTCCTGGATCAGGAAGCGCTCGCGGAAATCCTGGAGCGCGTCGCGCCGGCGCAGGCCGAAATAGGCGGCCGTCACCGAGCCGCCCGACACGCCGGTGACGATGTCGACCCGGTCGATCAGGCTCCGCCCGCGGCCGCCCGGGATGTCGGTGCGGGCGAGCTCCTTCAGCACGCCGAACGAGAAGGCGGCCGCGCGGGTGCCGCCGCCCGAGAAGGCGAGCCCGATCATCACGTCGTCGTCGGGCATGTCGGTGAGGGAGTCGAGGGTCTCGCGCAGCGGCGTCGCGGTCGGCACGTTGGCGGGCAGGTTCTGGACATGGGCGCAGCCGGCCAGGCTGGCGCCCACCAGCGCGATCGAAAGACCCAGACGCCACCCCATCGACGCGATACTCCCCGGCCGGCCCGCCTGATCTCGCTCGAAAACCCGGCCGCTACAAAGCGGTGCAATATGGCACCGTCGTGGTTACGGGGGCTTTACCGGCCGGCCGGTCGCGGCGCCATCCTGCCGCCTCGGGCGAGCCGGCGTCCGGTTGTCGTGCCCGAGGGCCGCGACCGCCGGCAGCAACAGGTGCCGGCGCTTTCGCATCGCGGCGCGCCGGAGACGACGCCGAGCCATGCTGCACAGGCGCAATGCGCCGGCTGCAGAAGACGATACGGGGTTGTTCGCTTGACGGGACCGGCGCGTTCCGGGAACCGTGCCGGCGTGTCGCGCGGCAGATCGACAGAGCGAAGCTCGGGCCGCGCAGGGGAAGTGTGATGGACCACGGCTTCGTTCCGAACGTGTATTTCGGGCTCGACCCGATGGCGGTCTCGACCGTCATTCTCGCGATCACCTATGCGGTGATCATCTGGGACAAGCTGAACCGGGCCATCGTGGCGCTGCTCGGCGCCGCCGTGATGATCCTGATCGGCGTGCTCGACCAGCACGAGGCCCTCAAGGGCGTCGACTGGAACACCATCGGGCTGCTCACCGGGATGATGATCCTGGTGTCGATCTCGCGCCGCTCCGGCATGTTCCAGTATCTGGCGATCTGGGCCGCCAAGAAGGCCAAGGCCAACCCGGCCGGGATCCTGATCCTGCTGCAGATCACCACGGCGGTCCTCTCGGCCGCGCTCGACAACGTGACGACCGTGCTGCTGGTCGTGCCGGTGACCATCGCGATCGTGCGCGAGCTCGATGTGCCGCCCTATCCGTACCTGTTCGCCGAGGTGTTCGCCTCCAACATCGGCGGCACCGCGACCCTGATCGGCGATCCGCCCAACATCCTGATCGGCTCGCTCGCCGGCCTCGACTTCAATGCCTTCCTGATCCATCTGGCCCCGATCGTGGTGGTCGTCATGGCGGCGCAGCTCGGCATGATCCATCTCCTGTGGGGGCGCTACCTCAAGTCGATCCCGGAGCGGCAGGCGCTGGTGATGGGCATGGACGAGCGCGCCGCGATCGAGGATCCGGTGCTGCTGAAGCAGGCACTCGCGGTGCTCGGCCTCGTCATCGTCGGCTTCGTGCTGGCGCGTCCGCTGCATCTCGAGCCCGCCACCATCGCGATCGGCGGCGCCGCGCTGCTGATGCTGCTCGACAACTGGCAGCACCACGCGGAGCACCAGTCCGAGAACGTCCACAAGACCTTCGGCGACGTCGAGTGGATCACCATCTTCTTTTTCGTCGGCCTGTTCATCGTCGTCCACGGCGTCGAGGTCGGGGGGCTCCTGAACCTGCTCGCCCAGAAGCTGGTCGACGCCACCGGGGGCGACCTCGCGGTCGCCGGCTACGCCATCCTGTGGGCGTCCGCCGTGCTGTCGGCGATCGTCGACAACATCCCGTTCGTCGCCACCATGATCCCGCTGATCAAGTCGATGGCGCCGGCCTTCGGCGGCCCCGACGCGATCCAGCCACTGTGGTGGTGCCTGGCGCTCGGCGCCTGCCTGGGCGGCAACGGCACCATGATCGGCGCCTCGGCGAACCTGATCGTCGCGGGCTTGAGCGAGCGCAACGGCGTCCCGTTCCGCTTCGTCACCTACACGCTCTACGGCTTCCCGATGATGCTGGTGTCGATCGCCATCGCCCACGTCTATGTCTGGCTGCGGTATTTCTGACGGTGGGTCATTCCGGGGCGCGGCGAAGCCGCGAACCCGGAATCCAGCCCCGAGTCCGGTGCATGCCGCTGGATTCCGGGTTCGCGGGCCGAAGGCCCGCGCCCCGGAATGACGGCCCTCACGCCAGCCGCGCCACCACGTCATCGGCGAGCGACAGGCAGCTCGTCAGGCCGGGCGACTCGATCCCGAACAGGTTCACGAGACCCGCCAGGCCGTGCTCGGCCGGCCCTTCGACGAGGAAGTCGGCCGCCGGCTCGCCGGGGCCGGTGAGCTTCGGGCGGATGCCGCAATAGTCGGGCGTCAGCGCGCCGTCCGGCAGGGCCGGGAAGTAGGTCCGGATGCTGGCGTAGAACTTTTCCGCGCGGGCCGGGTCGACATCGTAGCTCTCGGTCGCGATCCACTCGACATCCGGGCCGAACCGCATCCGGCCGGCGAGGTCGAGCGTCACATGGGTGCCGAGCCCGCCCTCGACCGGGGCCGGGTAGATCAGCCGGCTGAAGACCGGCCGGCCCGCATACTGGAAATAGTTGCCCTTGGCGAGCACGAGGCGCGGCACCCGCGCGGCCGGGTAGCCCTCGATCGCGCGCGCCAGCGCCTGGGCGCCGAGGCCGGCGGCGTTGACCACGGCGTCCACGGTCAGGCTGCCGGGCTCGGTCCCGCCGTAGCGGACCTCCCAGCCGGCCGGGCCCGGCGTCAGGCCCGTGACCGGTGTCATGAAGGCGACCACGCCGCCGGCATCCTCCAGGTCGCCTTGCAGGGCCAGCATCAGGCCGTGGCTGTCGACGATGCCGGTCTCCGGCGACAACGCGGCGGCGACGCAGGTCAGCGCCGGCTCCAGTGCCATTGCCTCGGCGGCGGAGAGCATGGTCATGCCCTCGACCCCGTTCGCGGTCGCCTGGGCGCACAGCATCTCGATCTTGGCGCGCTCGGCGTCGCGCACCGCGACCAGAAGCTTGCCGCACTTGCGGTGCCGCACCCCGTGCGTCTCCGCATAGGCATAGAGCATCCGGCGGCCGCGGACGCAGTGGAAGGCCCGCACCGAGCCGGGCGGATAGTAGATGCCGGCGTGGATCACCTCGCTGTTGCGCGACGACGTGCCGGTGCCGATCGCGCCGGCGGCCTCCGCGACGATCACGTCGTGCCCGGCCTGCGCCGCCGCCCGCGCCACGGCGAGCCCGACCACCCCGGCCCCGACCACCAGAACCTGCATGTCCCCTCCCGGGCGTCGCCCGTCGGTCCCCGACCGGGCTCGCCCGTCGGCTAACACCCGGCTGCGGGCGGGGCAACGGCCGCCGCCGGCCGGCTGCCGTGCGTCCATCCCCGCAGCAAAATGGGGACTACGGTCCTGTTCGCCCCCTTCCGCGAGCGGCGGGGCATTACCACATTTCTCCCGACGGGTGCGGTGCCGTGACGGGCCGTGCCGAGACAACCCGAGGCGCGCGCGCCTCGACGATGGTCGCTTCGCGCCTTCGGGGCGGGCCGGCCAGGCCGAGGGAGACGTTCATGAATTTCGACAAGTACACCGACCGGTCGCGGGGATTCGTCCAGTCCGCCCAATCGCTTGCGCTCCGCGAAGGGCACCAGCAGTTCGCCCCCGAGCACATGCTCAAGGTGCTGGTCGACGACCCCGAGGGGCTCGCCTCCGGGCTGATCCAGCGCGCCGGCGGCAACGCCCGCCAGGTCGCCCAGGCGGTGGAGACCGCGCTCAAGAAGCGGCCGAAGGTCGCCGGCTCGGGCGCCGGCCAGCTCTACATCGACCCGGCGCTCGCCCGGGTGTTCGACATCGCCGAGAAGGCGGCCGAGAAGGCCGGCGACAGCTACGTCACGGCCGAGCGGCTGCTGCTCGCGCTGGCGATCGAGAAGGATTCGGAGGCGGGGCGGGCGCTCGCCGCCGCCGGAGTGACGCCGCAAAACCTCAACGCCGCCATCGAGAGCCTGCGCAAGGGCCGCACGGCGGATTCCAGCTCGGCCGAGAACGCCTACGACGCCCTGAAGAAGTACGCCCGCGACCTCACCCAGGCGGCGCGTGACGGCAAGATCGATCCGGTCATCGGCCGCGACGAGGAGATCCGCCGCACCATCCAGGTGCTCTCGCGCCGGACCAAGAACAACCCCGTGCTGATCGGCGAGCCCGGCGTCGGCAAGACCGCCATCGTCGAGGGCTTGGCGCAGCGCATCGTCAACGGCGACGTGCCGGAGAGCCTGAACGACAAGAAGCTGCTGGCGCTCGACATGGGCGCCCTGATCGCCGGGGCGAAGTATCGCGGCGAGTTCGAGGAGCGGCTGAAGGCCGTGCTGCAGGAGGTGACGTCGTCGGACGGCGGCATCGTGCTGTTCATCGACGAGATGCACACGCTGGTCGGCGCCGGCAAGTCGGAAGGCGCCATGGACGCCTCGAACCTCCTGAAGCCGGCGCTCGCCCGCGGCGAGCTGCACTGCATCGGCGCGACCACGCTCGACGAGTACAAGAAGCACGTCGAGAAGGACGCGGCGCTGGCGCGGCGCTTCCAGCCGGTCTTCGTCTCCGAGCCGACCGTGCCGGACACCATCTCGATCCTGCGCGGACTCAAGGAGAAGTACGAGGCGCATCACGGCGTGCGCATCACCGACGCGGCGATCGTCGCGGCCGCGACGCTGTCGAACCGCTACATCACCGACCGCTTCCTGCCCGACAAGGCGATTGACCTGGTCGACGAGGCGGCGGCGCGGTTGAAGATGCAGGTCGACTCCAAGCCCGAGGAGCTCGACACGATCGACCGCGAGATCATCCGGCTGAAGATCGAGCAGGAGGCGCTCAAGAAGGAGCACGACCCCGGCTCGCGTGCCCGCCTCGGCGGGCTGGAGGCGGAGCTCGCCGCGCTGGAGAAGCAGTCGGCCGATCTGACGACCCGTTGGAAGTCCGAGAAGGAGCGGCTCTCCGACGCCCAGAAGCTGAAGACCGAGCTCGATCAGCTCCGCGTGGAGCTCGCCAACGCGCAACGCCGCGGCGAGTATCAGAAGGCGGGCGAGCTCGCCTATGGCCGCATCCCGGAGATCGAGCGGAAGCTCGTCGACGCCGAGGCCGCCGAGGGCAAGGGCGCCATGGTCGAGGAGGCCGTGACGGCCGATCACGTCGCCCAGGTGGTGTCGCGCTGGACCGGCGTGCCGGTCGACAGGATGCTGGAGGGCGAGAAGGAGAAGCTCCTCAAGATGGAGGAGGCGATCGGCCGGCGCGTCGTCGGCCAGGCCGAGGCCGTCAAGGCGGTCTCGACCGCGGTGCGGCGCGCCCGCGCGGGGCTCCAGGATCCGAACCGGCCGATCGGCTCGTTCATGTTCCTCGGCCCCACCGGCGTCGGCAAGACCGAGCTGACCAAGGCGCTCGCCGAGTTCCTGTTCGACGACGAGCAGGCGATGGTGCGCATCGACATGTCCGAGTACATGGAGAAGCACTCGGTCGCCCGGCTGATCGGCGCGCCGCCCGGCTATGTCGGCTACGAGGAGGGCGGGGCGCTGACCGAGGCGGTGCGGCGGCGACCGTACCAGGTGATCCTGTTCGACGAGATCGAGAAGGCCCACCCGGACGTCTTCAACGTGCTCTTGCAGGTGCTCGACGACGGCCGCCTGACCGACGGCCAGGGCCGCACTGTCGACTTCCGCAACACGCTGATCGTGATGACGTCGAATCTCGGCTCGCAGTTCATGGTCGACCAGCCGGAAGGCGAGGACACCGACGCCGTCAAGGAGCAGGTGATGGCGGTGGTGAAGGCCTCGTTCCGGCCGGAGTTCCTCAACCGGATCGACGAGATCATCCTGTTCCACCGGCTGGAACGGGCACAGATGGGCCGGATCGTCGAGATCCAGCTCGGTCGACTGCAGAAGCTGCTCGACGAGCGCAAGATCACGCTGACGCTGGATTCGCGCGCAAAAGACTGGCTCGCCGAGAAGGGCTGGGATCCCGCCTACGGCGCCCGCCCGCTCAAGCGCGTCATCCAGAAGGCCGTGCAGGACCCGCTCGCCGAGCTCATCCTGTCCGGCAAGGTGAAGGACGAGGAGAGCGTCGCGGTCACGGCCGGCAAGTCCGGCCTCGCCTTCAACGGCGAGACGGTGGCACGCGCGGCGTGACGGGCGGCGGAAGAGCGTCGCTCCGCGAACCGATATGAAAGACGGCCGGGGATTCGTCCCGGCCGTCCTCTTTACATTTGTCCGTGAAATGGGGCTCGTGGCTCCTCCTCACGTGTTCGGTGACCCCCGCGAGGTCGCCGGTCCACGATAGGCATGCACGCGCTTTCAGTATGCCTGATGCCTTCGTGCGACCAAATCGCCGGTCCGCCACATCCTGCGCGCGAAAATGTGATCGCTAAACGCGCGCCATCCAATTGAGGGATGGTATCGGTTCAATCTATTGTTTCGGCAGGAGCGTTTTTTAAGGCCTCTTGTCGCGGGGGTGGCCATGGAGCTGTCATTTGACGGAATGAGCAGCGCCAAAGCAGGCTATCTGGCACAGGAGCTCGAGCTGGCGCTTCTTAAGGCGGGCCTTCCGTCCACAGCAGTCTCGGTCCAGCGAATCTCAGCGGAAAACATGGATATCGGGACGGTGGTGACGATCGCCGTGGACGCCGTGAGCACGGTGCTCGACGGTTCCGCCGCTGTCGCAACCGTGATTCTGTGCATTCGCGAATTCGCCAACCGGCACGGAGCGAGTGTTAAGGTCAGAAACGGCGAAGAAACGGTGTTGATTTCCCCCGAGACGGTGGACGGGGCGCGTTCGGCGCGTTCCGAAGTGGGTTCCGCGACGAACTGAACTTCCGACGGTCCTGAAAGGAACGTCTGTCGTCGCTCCTAACATCCGGGGCTAGGGCATGGATAAGCTCGGAATTGTCGTTCTCGGTGCGAGCACGTTCGAGTTCCATCCTGACCTGGACAATCCACGGTTTTTGTACTCGGCCCGCGAGTTTCTGAAGGCATTGCGCGGTAACAATGTCGCGGCAGATCGCAAGCCGGAGATTCTCGATCTTTTCGACCGACCCTACGCTCCCGACGAGACGATCGACAGGATCGCCGACTTCGCGAGTCGGCCGCTCGATGGCATCGTGGTCTATTATTGCGGCCACGGTGATGCGCCCCGCGACAAGGAATACAGGGTCTTTCTTCGCAAGAGCAAGCGAGAGCGCCGCAACGCGACGCTTCTAAGCGTGCAGGGTTTGATCCACGATGTGGAACGGGTCGCCATCCGCAAGCAGCTCGTGTTCGTGCTGGACGCGTGCTACTCGGGCGAAGTCATCAAGCAGATGTCCGAGTACATGGATGCGGCGGGCGCCGAGACGCTTCTCCGGCGAGCGTTCGCCGACAGTATCGCCCATATGGGCACCGCGATCGTGGCTGCCGCCGGAGGCGAGCAGCCTGCCCTCGCCAAGCACGAGGATGAACTGACGCTCTTCACCGGCGCCGTCGTGAACTGCCTCCGCGACGGAGTTTCCGATCTCAGCGGGCAACCGACTCTGTCGTGGTCCGACGTTCGGAACTTCGTCGAGACGACGACCCGCGCCCGTCTGGGGTCGGACGCTCCCGTGCCTCAGATTTACAGTCCGGCCGATCACGGCAGCGGCGTTGCCGGTGTGCCCTTCTTCGAGAACAAGGCCCACCGGACGCCGGCGGCGCAGTCTAGCTCGGACAAGGAACTTGTGTATTGGCTGGACATTCGCGACAGCCGGGATCCAGCGGATATCGGCACCTTCCTGCGCAAGTTCCCGACGGGCACCTATGCGCCTCTGGCCCGCATCAAGGTCAGGGAACTCGCTCGCACCCAAACCGATCCCGTCGTGTTGGAGCGGTTCATGCGCGAGCATCCCGCGCTTGCCGAGGCGACCTCATGCCGTCGCCATCTTGCGGCGCTGCGTTGGGCGGTGCTCCGGACGTCCCCTGCCGAACCGACGAAAGGTTCTGCGCGGGAGACGATGATCGATCAGCTTCGCGAGTTCGTTCTCGAATTCCAGGAGATGCCCGAGGGCACTGAGGCCTATCGACGTCTGGCAGAGTTGAGCTGGATCCAACTCGCCGGTTCCACTGACATCAACGTACTCGAGCGGTTTACGAACGAGTTCGAAGATGCGCCGCAAGCTGAAATTGCGAGATCGAAGATAGACGAGCTTCGAACCGCTCGCGGCGGACAGCTCGGTTGGCGAAGCGCATTCAGGAGAGCCGCAAGTTGGTCTGTGCAGTGCATCCGGCGGCCTTACCTCGCGTCGCTGATCAGGTCGCGCCTGGTCGCACCAGTAGGAGGTCTGGCGGCACTAGTCGGAGCGTTCGTCTATTTTCCGCTCATCGTGAACGATGGACCAGCAGTCCCGGAGCTTTATCCGCGAGAGGAGGACGAGCGGATCTTCGCCGGCCTGGGAAGCGATCGAGCGAAGCTTCTGGGGTATGTGAACGGCTGTCGTGGCAAGGCTTGCTGGTTTGTTCCGGATGCCACCGAACGTATTCGGCAGATCGACGAGGACGGAAGGCTCCGGGAGGCCGACCGTCTCGCTTACGTGGCCATCGGCAACGATTCGGTCAAGCTGGCCGCCTATTTGAAGGACTGCGAGACCAAGACCTGTGGTTTTGCGGCGGACGCCAAGGGGCGTCTCGACAAGATCCGCGCCGAGCAACAGGCCCGGGAGGTGGATCGTGCCGCGTATGCGGCGGCGGGGAACGATCCGGTCAAACTGGCCGCCTATGTGAAGGATTGCGAGACCAAGGCCTGTGGCTTTGCGGTGGACGCCAAGGGACGTCTCGACAAGATCCGGTCCGAGCAGCAGGCCCGGGAGGTGGATCGCACCGCATATGCGGCGGCGGGGAACGATCCGGTCAAGCTGGCCGCCTATGTGAAGGACTGCGAGACCAAGACCTGCGGTTTCGCGACGGATGCCAAGGGGCGCCTCGACAAGATCCGAGCCGAGCAGCAGGCCCGGCAGGCAGACCTAGTGGCGTTTTCGACCGCCGGAGAAGATCCGACCAAGCTCCGTTCCTACATCGACGGGTGCCGGGGCAAGGACTGCATGCGCCTGGGCGAAGCGACGTCGCTTCTCGCGGCGGTCGAGAACGAGGTTCGCGCAGCAAAGCTGATCGGGTACGAACCAGCGGCGCTCCAACGCTGTTCTCAATCCTGCCGATTCGCCGCGGCTCGGGTCGAGGCTGACGCATTGTTGAGGGACATTCGACAAGACGAGCAGGCTTATCTCGGTGCGCGCGGGCGCCTCGATGCGTTGAGCGCCTATGCCGCGACCTGTCGCGTCTGCCGTTTCAAGCCGGACGCCAGCCGCGAGATCGCGGCGCTCCAGATGCCGCCTGCCGGGTTCCGACTCTACAGCAATCACGACATCTACGGTGGTGACATCGAGCGTCTTCGCAACAGCGACCTGAATTCCTGCGAAGCAGCATGTCGATCCAACACGGCGTGCCGGGCTTACAGCTTCGATAAATGGAATCGAGACTGCTACCTGAAGTCCGGCACGACGGAGTTCCGTCGAGACCCGCAGTCAGAAGTCGGGATCAAGCGCGACGTCGCCGAGCCGCAGAGATCGAGTTCGGCACTGCGCATCTGTACTTACGGCAATAGCACGCTGTCAGGAAGCGAGATCGCGACGGGGCTCTCCCAAAGCGCCGCCACATGCAGACAAAGTTGCGAAGGCAACGACGCCTGCGCAGGCTATACGTTCTTGGCATCCGAAAGCCGTTGTCGGTTGTTCAGCAATCCGAACGATCGGACATCCAAGCAGCCAAACGCGGAAAGCGGAATCAAGACGCAACGGTCGTGCTCCTGAAGCGGCCGAAGCAGGCCCAGGACGAGGGGCCCACCGACCTCTTGAAGCAAGGCGGTGAGCCCGAATGTCTTCCGCAGGTCCCTCACACGTGCTCCGCCGTCGCGGCCACGTCGGCAGCGTCGTGCTCGGCCTTCTCGGCCGAGCCGACGCCGTTGAAGAAGGCGTTGAGCGCGACCGAGACGATGGCGGCGAGCAGGATGCCGGACTCGAGCAGCGGGTGCAGGGCGTGCGGCAGCGCCTTGAAGAAGTTCGGCGCCACCAGCGGGATCATGCCGAAGCCGACCGACAGGGCGACGATGAACAGGTTGTAGCGGTTGCCCTTGAAGTCGACCGCGGTGAGGATGCGGGCGCCGGTCGCCGCCACCATGCCGAACATCACGAGGCCGGCGCCGCCGAGCACGACGAGCGGCACCGCCTCGACCAGCGCCGACATCTTCGGCAGCAGGCCGAGCATCAGCAGGATCACGCCGCCGGCCGCCGTCACCCAGCGCGAGCGCACGCCGGTGACGCCGACGAGGCCGACATTCTGCGAGAACGACGTGTAGGGGAACGTGTTGAAGATGCCGCCGAGCAGCGTGCCGACGCCGTCGGCGCGCAGACCACGGGAGAGCGCCTTGCGGTCGACGTGGCGGCCCGTCATCTCGCCGAGCGCCAGGAACATGCCGAGCGACTCGATCATCACGACGATCATCACGATGCACATCGTGGCGATCGGCACGAGATGGAACTGCGGCATGCCGAAGTGGAACGGCAGCACCAGCCCGACCCACGGGGCCGACAGCACCTTCTCGAAATGCATCACGCCGAGCGCCGTGGCGAGCGCCGCGCCGGCGACGATGCCGAGCAGCACCGCGATGTTGGACAGGAAGCCCTTGCCCCATTTGATCAGCGCGAGGATGACCAGCAGAACGAAGAGGGCGATGCCGAGCCCCGGGAGCTGGCCGTAGTTCGGGTTCGGGAAGGCGCCCGGCACGCCGTCGACCACGCGGGTGAGGGTGGGCAGCCCGCCGCCGGCCCAGTTGATGCCGACCCGCATCAGCGAGATGCCGATGATCATGATGATGGTGCCGGTGACGACCGGCGGGAACAGCGGCAGGAGCCGGCTGATGAACGGCGCGATCACGATGCCGAACACGCCGGCCGCGATCACGGATCCGTAGATGCCCAGCAGTCCGATGTCGGGCTGCGTCGCCATCGCCAGCATCGGGCCGACCGAGGCGAAGGTGACGCCCATCATCACGGGCAGCCGGATGCCGACTCCGGGGAAGCCGATGCACTGCACCAGCGTGGCGAGCCCGCAGGCGAACAGGTCGGCGCTGATCAGGAAGGCGACGTCCTCGGGCGGCAGCTTGAGGGCGCGGCCGATGATCAGCGGCACCGCCACGGCGCCCGCGTACATCACCAGGACGTGCTGCAGGCCGAGCGTGATCAGTCGTGGTGCGGGTAGGATTTCGTCGACGGGATCGATAGCGCGCTGCAAGGCTTTCCCCCTCGTTGACAGGCGGGTCCGGCACCGTGGTCGAGCGTGGGCCGGACTTGCGAGCGCACGGAAACGACGCCGCACTGCACTGCGGTGCAGCGACGACGTGCGGTCCGAGAACCGGCGCGGACCCGGAGAAGCACTGCCGCAGGACGCGGCAGAACGCCCGCGACGTGATCACGTTTCGGAGAAATTTGCGTCCGAGGATTTACGGAGAGATCACTGACGGCTGGATTGCGCCACGCGCGCGGGGCTCTGGCCCATCATGCCGTTGATCCGGTCGCGCTCGCGCTCGAAGCCCGCCAGCACCGGACCGTCGAGAACGCGGCCGCGCGGCAGGCGCACCCGCATCGGGTCGACGAAGCGGCCGTTGACCAGGATCTCGTAGTGGAGATGCGCGCCGGTGGAGAGGCCGGTCGAGCCGACGAAGCCGATCACCTGACCCTGGCGGACCCGGGTGCCGACGTCCATGCCGCGCGCATAGGCGGTCATGTGGCCGTAGGCGGTCTCGTAGCCGTTGGCGTGACGGATGCGGATGTACTTGCCGTAGCCGGACTCCCAGCCGACCTTCTCGATCGTGCCGTTGCCGGAGGCGAAGATCGGCGTGCCCATCGGGGCCGACCAGTCCACGCCGGTATGCATCTTGGTGTAGCCGAGGATCGGGTGGTGGCGCGACCCGAAGCCCGACCGCATGATGCCGGCGGCGACCGGCTTGCGCACCAGGAACTTCTTCGCGCTCTTGCCGGTCTCGTCGTAGTAGTCGACGACGCCGTCGTCGCTGGATTGGAAGCGGTAGAACCGCTTGGTCTCGCCGCCGACCACGAGGCCCGCGAACAGCACCTCGGACCGGCCGCCGGCCTCGTCCTCGCCCGAGTAGACCACCTCGAACGAATCGCCCGCCTGCGCCTTGCGCTGGAAGTCGACGTCGTAGGAGTAGATGCGGATCAGATCCTCGATCACCGGGCGCGGGATGTTGTTGCGCAGCGCCGTCTCGTAGAGGCTCTGGTAGAGCCGCATGCCGGTGCCGTCGTCGTCCTCCTCGGGCTCCGCGACCTGCTGGGTCATGGCGCTCTGGACGTCGACGGAGACGTACTTGCCCATGTCGGAGAGGGCGACCACTGCCTCGGTGGTCGTCTCGCCGATCAGCACGACGCGGGCCGGCTGGGCGCGGCCGCCGATCATCGGCGACATCAGCACGCGCAGCTTCTGGCCTTCCTTGAGGGCGCCGTCGCGGCCGCGCGACCCCAGCAGGACGGCGATCGCCTTGACGTCGTCCGGCGAGGCGCCGAGCTCCTTCAGCAGCGAGCCGACCGTGTCGCCCTTCTTGACCGGCAGGATGCGCTCGTTGGCGGCGAGGCCGCCGGTCGCCTGCGCCGCGGTCTTCGGCAGCAGCGTGATGTTCTCGGGAACGATGCGGGCCTCGAAGCCGGCATAGGGGTCGATGTCGCCCTCGACCGCATAGGCGAGGCGGGTCGCGCCGGGCAGATCGGCCGAGGCGTAACGGGCCGAGCCGGCGCCGGTCCAGTGGGCCGCCTCGCGCACGCGACCGAGCACGTCTTCGAGCGGCAGCGACACGGCGATGCGGGCGCGCGGCAGCACGCCGGCGAGGTCGCGCGTGATGTAGGAGACCTCGGCGTCCGGCGCGGCGTTGGCCACGTCCTCGCTGGCGGCGCTGGCGCCCGGCTCGGCGATCAGCTTCTGCGGATTGAAGGGCGGGACGCTCGCCGCGAGCTCGGTCGGCGACAGCGACAGGTTGGCGCCGACCCGTACATAGGGCCGCACCCGCACCATCTCGCGGTCGCCGTGGCGGGCCGTGGTCGAGACGCGGATGAGCTGGCGGGAGGCGACGGATTCGGCGACGGCCGGCAGCCGGTCGCCCTTGCGCAGGCCGACGCGCTCGCCCTGGCCGCCGAGCGTGCCGCGCAGGCCGGCCTCGAAACGCTCTGGGCTCGCCGCGAAGTTCGCTTCGCCGTCGAGCGCCGCGAACACGGCGCCGCCCATCAGGGCCGCGCCACACAGGCCGGTGAGGATGGTGCCGGAAAACCATTGGACCGAGATGCGGCGGCGGTCGAGCTCGCCCACCTCTCCGTCGACCGAAAGCGGCGGCTCGTTGCCGAGATCGATGACGGCGGGACCCGATCCCGGCCGATACGACCCGCGCGGCCTACCCTGATCCACGTGCCCCGATCCCCCTCGTCGAGCCGCCCTGGCGGACCGCTCACCATCCGGTTCCGCACCGCCCCCCGGCGGTGAAGCCGACCGCTGTCCGCCTTGCACGGACTCGGCCGAGCCTGCGATCGATCGCTCCGCGGCGACCTTCTGGCGACGGTCTTGCGGTGCGCGATCGTCGAATCCGGATGGAACCCCTTACCCGTAGGTGACCAGAGGCCCGAATTTTGTGGCCGCAATGCGGCTCGGACGCCGCGCCGACGCACGCGCGGCCGCCGTCGTGGCGCCGGCGCAACACTTTCGGCTGTCTGATGGTTTTCCGCTCGGCGGTTCGGATTAACCATCCACCTCTGACGGGCGTCTTCGCGATGCGGGACGGGCGGACAGGGTGGTCGCCTTCGACCGGTGATGGGGTGGTTGCGGGGAGTTGCTCCGTCGTCGCGCGACGGCGCGCCAGCGCCGCGCCCGGACCGTTCCCCGTCTGTCGAGAGCTCGCGCGGTCACGGGCCTATCGTCCGAGCGCGCGGACTTGCCGGGACGCGACGCCGAACGAGGCCCCGCAAAGCCTCGGGCCCAGCGGGACTCTGGCCCTCGTATTTCCGGAGGCGGCTTGGGCGCGCCATAGCAGTGCCTCGCCGCGGCCGTCGGGCCCGGCGCGCCACTGACGTCATCGGCCTGCTGCCGTCAGGTCGGGAGGCGATCCTGCATCGTCGCGGTGGCCCGCTCAACGGGCTCGCGGTGATCGATTTTTCTCGCAGGCGTCCCGCGGACGCCGCTCGGTCAGGGCTCCTGACTTATCTCCAGCCCATTGAAAAAACAGCGTAAAACCGGAGGACGAAAATTCTGCGAAATCGGTGTTGACTTCCCGGGGGCAGGGGAGCATAAAACGCCAGTTCACGGGCCGCCGCCGCCT